>JAEZCB010000036.1 GCA_023412755.1 Bacteroidota bacterium | reverse complement strand
TCGTGCACGATGAGGTTCTTCCCGAGGGGATCCAGATCGAGGCACTCGCATTCGGCGGGGACCGCATCTACCGGTACCATTGGCCCGGCACGGATCTGAACGGCAAGGGGCCGCACGTCATTTGCGTACACCGGGATACCACCATACAACTGGTGGTAACAGACGCGGCGCACACCCTTCCGGACACCTCCTGGATCCGTATCAGACCGCGAACATCGCCAGATGGCCCGTGTGCCGATCGCTCCATGGTGGATATGGAGCGTGGCGGCAGTGGTGGCAGCCATCGTCTTTACGCTGGTGGCTTCGAGGTGTTCCTCAACGATTTCGACCGGTTGGATGATATGGACCAACTGGTATACCACCGGTACCTGGAGACCGGAGAAAGATCACTCAGCGTGCGGGACCGTTTCCCGGAGATATTCGCGTGGCTGGAGTTGCTGGACACCAACGTGTGGGTGGTCATCATACTCATGGTCATCGTGGCCATCATCAACATGACCTCCGCGCTGCTCATCATCATACTGGAACGTACGCGCATGATCGGCATCCTCAAGGCATTGGGCAGCAGCAACGGCCAGATCCGCCGCGTATTCCTCATGCATGCCTTTTACATCCTGGGCATGGGCATCCTGTTCGGGGATCTGGTGGGCATCGGGGTCTGCCTTCTCCAGCGCCACCTGGAGATCATCACCCTGCCCATTGAGAGCTACTACGTGGATGCAGTGCCCGTGGTCATCGAATTCTGGCCCATCTTTCTGCTGAATGCCGGCACTCTCGCCGTTTGCCTTCTGGCCCTGCTGGTGCCCAGCATGCTGGTAACACGCATAGCACCGGTGCGCGCCATACGTTTCGCTTAAGGAGTCCGCGGGGTAGTATCCTTTCTCCCGTTCTTGGGCGGCACCCGTCATGGCGTGTCTGCGCCTGCAAGTCCGCGCGCTCCGCCACAGGGCGGATCCCTTGCGGGCTTTCCGGCTCCGCCACTTACGCTGATCCAGGGCCAGTGACCAGGATCCTGTTCTTTGTGAACAGGAACAGCGTGAGCGCCCGCCGTGGATACCCCGCAGTACGCCAAAGGCGTACGAGGAGTAGGAACAAAGGGCGCGACCTGTACAGCACCCGCCCAAATACACCGGACAAACCGTATTCCACATAATGGGTGCTGGGTGCGGGTTACCTTTGCGGCCGCATTCCCACCACCTTTCCCATGAAGATCCACGAGAATATCCTCTCCACCATAGGCAGCACACCCATGGTGAAACTCAATCGCCTTACCCGGGATATTCCGGCCATGGTACTGGCCAAGGTGGAAACGTTCAATCCTGGCAACAGCATCAAGGACCGTATGGCCATCAAAATGGTGGAAGATGCCGAAAAGCAGGGACTGCTGAAGCCGGGCGGTACCATAATAGAGGGCACCAGCGGCAATACCGGCATGGGGTTGGCCATCGCAGCGATCATCAAAGGGTACAAGTGCATCTTCACCACCACGGACAAGCAGAGCAAGGAGAAGGTGGACGCGTTGCGCGCGTTCGGTGCGGAGGTGATCGTGTGCCCCACCAACGTGGAGCCGGAAGACCCCCGTTCCTACTACAGCGTAAGCAGCCGCCTGGTAAAGGAAGTGCCCAACGCCTGGAAGGCCAACCAGTATGACAACTTGAGCAACCGGCAGGCGCACTACGAAAGCACCGGCCCGGAGATCTGGGAGCAGACCGATGGCAGGATCACACACCTTGTGGTAGGCGTTGGCACCGGTGGCACCATCTGCGGCACCGGCCGCTACTTTAAGGAGAAGAACCCGGACATCCAAGTGCTCGGCATAGACACCTACGGATCCATCTTCAAGAAGTACAAGGAGACCGGTGAGTTCGATAAGAACGAGATCTACCCGTACATAACCGAAGGGATCGGGGAGGATTTCCTCCCGCAGAACGTGGACTTTTCCCTGATCGACCATTTCGAAAAGGTCACCGATCGCGATGCGGCCATCATGACCCGGCGCATCGTGCGGGAGGAAGGCATTTTTGTTGGCAACAGTGCGGGGGCCGCCATTGCCGGCCTTCTGCAAATGAAGGATAGATTCAAGAAGGATGATGTGGTGGTGGTGATCTTCCATGACCATGGCACGCGGTACGTGGGCAAGATGTTCAATGATGACTGGATGCGCGAGCGCGGCTTCATGGTGGAGGAGAAGCCCCGGGCCGGCGATCTGCTGAAAGGCCGCGACCTGCGGCTGGTGAGTGTTGAGGCGGATGAACCGGTGTTGCTGGCCATTGATCGCATGCGGAAGCATAACATAGACCAGTTGCCTGTAATGGAGCATGGCAAACCGGTGGGCACCGTTACCGATGCGCGGCTGTTCGACGCGATCTTGGAGGATGCTGAAGTGCGCACACAGAAAGCGCGTGTTGTTATGGGCCCTGCTCTTCCTGTTATTGGCATGGACGCCACCCTTGAGGAGATCGCGGGAAAACTTGGGAACGGCAGTCCGGCGGTATTGGTGGACATGGGTGCCACACCGGAGGGTGGCAATGCGTACGGCATCATCACCAAGCAGGATATCATTGGCAAGTTGAAATAGCCGGCCTGGCGCTGGTCCACCGGCCAGAGGCCTGTTGAAGGGAACCGGTCGCCCCCGACCGTGGCGAAAAACATTGTAATATAGAAATATTACTATATTTGCACCGATATGGCGAAGCGATTGTTGACGTTGCGAGTAGGCACCGAGAAATTGAATCGCGCCAGTGAGCTGCTCAAGGTGGCCGCCCACCCGCAACGGTTGGCGATCCTTGATGCACTCGGGTCGCATGGTGAACAGTGTGTAAGCGACCTGCAGGAGAAACTGGGGCTGGAACAGGCGATCCTGAGCCAGCACCTGATCCTTATGCGCGACAAAGGTCTGCTGGATGTAACGCGTGATGGGCGCTACAGTTATTACCGGCTGAAGCGCCCCGAATTCCTGAAGATCATCCGTAATATCGAGGATTGCTGCGATCACCTATGAGCATGGAACTTTTCGGATACATGGGCGCTGTGCTGATGGGCCTTTCGCTGGGCCTGATCGGCGGCGGTGGATCGATCCTTACCGTGCCGATCCTCGTGTACCTCTTTCACATCGATGCGGTGATGGCCACGGCCTATTCGCTCTTCATTGTGGGGCTTACGAGTTTGATCGGTAGTGGCAGCCATATGCGGTTGGGCAACATCCACTGGCGCACGGCGATCGTGTTCGGCATACCGAGCATCATG
>JAEZCB010000015.1 GCA_023412755.1 Bacteroidota bacterium | reverse complement strand
TTCCGGGACCGGGTCAGTTCATTCACTTGTTCTTTTCGCTGGCCTCATGCGTTGCGTGCAAGGCCTGCACTTCGTTGATATTGCTCTGCACTTTTGAGCGCTGCTGGTTCAGCATGCTCTTCACATTCGCTGAGACATCCTGGTCATTGATGTACTCATCATAACGCTCCAGCAGATATTTTTCACCGCGTTCACATTCATTCAGCACATTGGCGTTGGAGCTGCCGGTGAGTGAATCCCGGATATCGATCCAGGCCCGGTGCAGATCACCCTTCATGGTGCCATCCTTGGGCATCGCATCCTCACCGAACATCCGCAACTGGGACTCGATCTCGTTGACCAGCGGTGAGCGTTCAGAACTCAACTTTGTCAGCAGCTGCTTCAGATGCGGAGCTTCCACTCTTTCAGCCGCTTCCTGATAACCTTTCCTGCTGTCGATCAATAGTTCAGCGATGTCCTTCAGCGCTGATCTGGTAGCATTATTATCCATTCTCTTGGTCTTTTAAGGATCGATGGCGATCGTTGCTGCGGGGTACATGATCCATGCCACCGGGATCCGCTGGATCCAGATCCAATTGCACCGGGACCGGTCCATGCCCTACTGGCCGGGAGGATCACAAGAAAGGATGCGCACAAGCCTATACACTACCGTAAATGATCCGCAGCCGAGTGCTGAGAATGGAACGCCACGCCCATTCCACACGCTCGTGTATAGCGTACCATTGTTCGCAGCAATAGATGAACGGAAGACCCTCGCCAGCGGCGCTTAAGGGCGCCGCTTCTTCTTCGCCCGCTCCTTGTTTATGGGAGAATCCGCCGGAACATGCTCCTCGCTGTCATAACCGGGAACGGCTGCTTCATCCCGGTGTTTGATCAACAACCAGGCATTCTCATCATCACTGCCAGACATGTGGACCAGCGCGAAGCCACCTTTCAACTTGGAACCATTGAGCCGGAATTTCAGGGAGCCCTTCTCAAGATCCTTCAACGCTTTGTTAGCGGTTATGACATTCCCTTCGGCATCCACAGGTTCATACGTGCCCTTATCCCATAACTCTACTATGCCGGCCCCATAATTACCAGGAGGGATCACGCCTTCGAAATCCTTGTAGTCATACGGATGATCCTCCACCCTGATGGCCAACCTGCGATGTTTCGGATCCAATGATGGGCCTTTTGGAACGGCCCAACTCTTCAGCACGCCTTCCATCTCCAGCCGGAGATCATAATGGAGCCGCGTGGCCTTATGCCTCTGTATCACGAAAATGGTATGGCCCTTTTGCTGGCGATGCGGGCGCGCGGGCGGTTCCGGAGTGCGGGATAGATCCCGCTTCTGCTGATAGTTTGAAAGGCGGCTCATGAAGACTTTTTCTTACGCGTATTCAAGCTCGCCTTGAGCTGATCCATGAGATCATCCCCCTTGGTATGAACCACCTTCAATTCCTTCTGTGGAATGGGTTTGCCCTTGGCCTTGGCGTGGATCATCTTCATGAGCTGTTCGGAATAGGTGTCCTTATACCGTTTGATATCGAACTCACCTGTTCCCTGATCGATGAGTGACATGGCCAGCTTGAGCTCCGCCGGTGGGATCTTCACATCACGGGGCACATTCAGTTCATTGGGATCGCGGACCTCCTCCGCATAGCGAAGCTGATTAAGGATGAGCACATCACCATCTGGAACAAGCAGGCCCGGATGTTCCTTGGTGCGCATGACAAAGGTCGCCACGGCCACCTTCTTGCTCTTCTTCAACGCCTCGCGCAACAGGGCGTACGCCCGCTCTCCGCTTTTTTCCGGTGCGAGATAGTATGGCTTCTCGAAGTATTTGCCAGGCACCTGTTCCTCTGGTATGAAATCCTGGATCGATATGGTGCCGGTCTTTTCCGCAGCGGCCTTCTTCATATCCTCATCGGAGACCACAACATACCGACCTTCACTGTTGAATGCGCGAACGATGCGCTCATAGGGAACCTCCTTCCCAGTGTTCTCATTCACACGACGAAAACGGATGCGCGCATGATCCTTCGCGTCCAGCATATCAAGATCGAGTTCACTTCCCTGTGAAGCACTGAAAAGCTTCACAGGAATGTTCACCAATCCGAACGCGATCGCTCCTTTCCAAATCGCTCTCATGACCTATTCTTCAAACCTTACCACGATCTCATCCGCTTTATAGCCTTTCGCGCGGATGGCATCCAGGATGGCCTGCTCCTTCCACTTCAGTGCCCGCTGATCATTGCTTCCTACACCACGCCTTGTCACTCTCTTGGAATTATGCTTCTCCATCTGTGATCGCTTATGATCCTTACAATGGGCGAAGCTTATGCCGATCCTATTACTGAAGGGAGCGGAAGAAGAGCTCTTTCATAATTAACGATCGATCGTGGATTGCGCTCCCCGATCGATGGCGAACCGTATACGCTCATCCCGCCTTATGGACCACAAGTTCATCCAATTGAACCGGCTTTCCGTTACTTGAGGAATGACAGTTGCCAAGCCAGCGGCATGAGTAGTAAGAACGACAACGGTAAAAAACGCCGGAAAGGGACCATCTGGAAGATACTCCTGGTCCTGGTAGTGATCATACTGGCAGTTAGGATAGCCCTGCCATATGTGCTATTGGACCAGGCGAACAAGCGCTTGAAAGAGATGCCCGGATACTACGGGCATATCGATGATCTATCCCTGGCGATACTGCGTGGTGCGTACCAGATACACTCCGCATTCCTTGACAAGCAGGATACCACCTCCGGCGTAAGGAGCCCGTTCGTGGCGGTGGACAACATCGATCATCCCTTGGAGTGGGAGGCGATTTTCAATGGACGTATCGCCGGACAGGTGATCCTTGATCGGCCCATGGTAAGGTTCACAAAAGATGAAGTAGAGCCGAAGGAAGTGGCCCAGGACACAACTGAGCTGGCCGATCTATTCGAGGATTTCATGCCCATAGAGATCGAGCGATTCGAGATCCGGAATGGATCCTTTCAATTCCGCGATCCCACCACCAGCCCGGAAGTATTCCTCGCCATGGAGCATATAGAATTGGTGGCGGAGGGTCTTACCACAGAGAAGGACACGAACGATCTGCTTCCCGGCAGTGTGCGCATGAACGCCAATGTCTATGGTGGCACTTTCGATCTGGACATGGGGCTCGATCCCATTGCCAGCTCGCCAACCTTCGATATGGCTGTACGCCTGGAGAATGCGGACATGACCCTTTTCAATGAATTCTTCCAGGCTTATGGCAACTTTGATATCCAGCAAGGCCGCATCAGCTTATTCACGGAGATCGCTTCCAACCAAGGAAAATTCATCGGCTATGTGAAACCGGTGATCGAGGATCTGCAGGTATTGGGACCAAAGGATCGTGACAAACCTCTTGGCGAGCAGATATGGCAGGGGTTGGTGGCCTTGGGCACGAGTTTGATCCGTAACCCGAATGAGCAGCAGATCGCCACGAGGGTACCGTTGGAGGGGGATCTCGAAGACCCCAATGTATTGACCTGGTATGCGGTTGTGGATCTGCTAAGGAACGCGTTCATCAAGGCATTGGAACCCCAGTTGGACCGGGATATAAATATCGGGCAGGTGGATGAAGGGCATGAGAAGGATGAACGGGGGTTCTTCAAGCGCCTATTCGGTGGTGATAAGGAAAAAGACAAATGATCCACCGCAGATAAAGCAAAAGGAAAAGGCCCTGGTATCCCCAGGGCCTTTTCCTTTTGCCGGACCAATGATCACGGTGTGGTGGTAGTACCGGAGCCAGTTCCCTGGGATCCCGTACCGCCTGTGCCTTGTCCGCCCGCATTCGTTCCGGAGGTCCCGGTTCCGGTATTCGTTCCACCCTCGGTGTTCATGTTGTTTTGAGTGCCTGTATCACCTGTACCTGTGGTACCCGTTCGAGGACTGGTCTGGCCCTGTGTTCCCACACCTTCAGTAGCTGTGCCGGTTCCCATGGTGCCACCACCGGTTGTTCCCGTGCCACCACCCTGGGTTCCTACCGTACCGGTACCTTGTGTGCCCGTACCTCGTTGGTCACCCTCTTCGAATCTGGGATCTTCGAAATCTCCACGGATCGTTCCAGTACCTTCTTGTGCATCCAGGGTGCCTCGATCATCCATGGAGCGACCGTCCGTGGATGTACCTACACGGCCATCGGTTCCAAAGGAACCTTGATCACCTCGCCGGTTCTCGAAGTCTCGATCACCATCTGTACCATATGGTGCTGCCGTATTGTTGCGATCGAAATCCCTTTCCGAACCCGTTTGCTCCATTCCGGGCCTCGCCTGCATGCGATCCGATTCGTCCACGGTATTCCGTGCTATCCAGATCGCGAGCGCACCTACCACCACCACGATACCTACGATCCATATCGCAGCTGAACTCTTCGGTTCGCGATCATTACGCCTATGACCCGGACCTCCCGGACCGGTACCCCCGGTATGACCTGTACCTCCTGTGTATCCGGTGCCACCTGTATGACCGGTGCCACCTGTATAGCCTGTTCCTCCTGTGGCCCCGCTATGCCCGGTGCCTGTTGTGCCAGGATCTCTTGGATATTCCGCCATTGTTCTCTGTTTTAGTTATGTGTGCATCTTGTTTCCGGACAACCTGAATCATTCGCATATACATCCGGGAAACAAACCGTTCCAAGAAGGCGATGCTCATGCTCAAGTGGTCCACCTTTTCTCGGCAATACATGCGCCATTTAAGCCGCAGCGCATGGACAGCCGCATCACCTGGATGCTTCCGCAGCTGGATCGAGGCAAAGATCCGGAGGGATCGGCCACAAAGGCGCGCTTTTACCGAACTAGAGCCATTGACCCATGATCAGGTCCATTGGGGCCAGTGAACCTCACCATGCGTGAAGAAAGACCACCATTGGTCAGCGATCATGTTTGAGCTGATGCAGTTCGCTTACAGGTCGCAGCACGCGGCTCAGGAAAGGCACAACATCCTTTTGATTGCGCAGATTGAAACGTGCGAGGGTGGGCCGCAGTCCGATGCAAATGGAGAAGGCGTCCCGAGGTAATGCCGCGAACATGTCCTCATCCGTACGATCATCGCCCATCGCTAATATAAAATCGATCTTCCCTTCTCCGGTCATGGCTCGTACAAGTGTGCCCTTGTCCGCTCCGAGCGGGCGGGCCTCCACCACCCTATCGCCTTCCGTGACACGGAAACCCAGTTCCGGGGCAATATCGTTCAGGCGATCCACCAATTCCCGGCTCCGTAAAAAACCAAGATCCCGATCAGCTCCGCGATAGTGCCAGGCAATGGAGTTGCGTTTCTCTTCCACCAGCGCACCTGGGCATCTTTCCGCCAACGCTTCGAACATGGGTTGCACCCGATGCAGCCAGTCCCTCTGATCGGGGATGGTTCTGCGCCATTTCCCTTTCGGATCCCTGAAGAAGACCCCATGCTCCGCACAAAGGATCACAGGCAAATGGCCATACCATCTGGTCAATTCATCGGACCCTCTTCCACTGATCACCACCAGGTCGTTGCTATCATCCCTGGTAAGCTCTTCCAACAGGTCCAGCACCTCCGGGGTAGGCACCGCCTTATTCGGTTCCTTGGAGAAGGGTACCAACGTGCCATCATGGTCGAGCAACAACAAGCGTGACCCGGCTTGGTGGAAACGCTTCAGGATATCCGATTCGATCGCCGGGGTCACCTCTTTCGCACGCATCCTTTCCTGGCGATCACGGGCATCATGCAATTCATCCAGAAAATCCTTGGCCCAACGATCCACATCGTATTGATCCAAACGTTTCGCCATGGCCTCATGGCGTTCCTCCTGTTCTTCCGGAGGCATGGAGAGTGCGCGCGAAATGGCCGAAGCGATGGCCTCCTTGTCATTCGGATTCACAAGGATGGCCCCACTCAGTTCGGCCGCCGCACCCGCTGTTTCGCTCAGGACCAACACGCCCCGCCTATCCTTTCGGCTGGCCGCGAATTCCTTCGCCACGAGATTCATACCATCGCGAAGCGGCGTGATGAGTGCGACATCCGCGGAACTGTACAAGGCTACGAGATGCGCATGGTCCACCGAACGATACTGGTACACCACGGGGGTCCAGTCGATGTTCCCGTACTTGCCATTGATGCGGCTTACCAACATTTCGATCTCGCGCCGCAGATCCGCGTATGTGCTCACCACATCCCGGGAAGGGACCACCACCATCACGAACATCACATTCCCCTGAGCCCACTTCTCCTTTTCAAGGAAATGTTCGAACGCATGCAGCCTGCTTAGCAAGCCCTTGGTATAGTCCAGGCGGTCCACGGAAAAGAGGATCCGCTTGCCCTTGCATTGGCGCTCGATCCGCTGCCGTTCGCGTTTCACCGTGGGATCGCTGTAAGCGTTGCGGAACGAGGCGGTGTCTATGCTGATGGGGAATGCATCCACCACCGCCACGTGATCGGGTGTGCGAATGGTGCGCAGGTGGTGATCATAGCCGAGCAGGTGTTGAACGGAGCGCTTGAAATGCTGGGCATAATCGTGTGTATGGAAACCGATGAGGTCCGAACTGAGCACGCCCTGCAACAGATCCCTGCGCCAGCGATCGGGCAGTGAACGGAATACTTCCGATGAGGGGAAAGGGATGTGTAGAAAGAACCCGATCTCCGCTTCCGGCCGCAATTCGCGCAGCATGGCGGGCAACAGCATCAAATGGTAGTCATGCACCCAGATCTTGTCATTGGGAAGCAGGATGCCAGCAAGTTTCTCGGCGAAGATCTCGTTAGCCTTTTTGTAATCCTCGTATTCGGCCTCGTCATACTTCACATAAGAAGTGAAGTAGTGGAACAAAGGCCATAGGGTGGAATTGCAGAATCCATTGTAGAAATTATCCTGCACATCGCCCGGGAGGAACACGGGATGGAGGGTATAACGGCCTTCCTGCAATTCTCCCTGAGGCCCGAGGTGCTTCCTCAATTTACGCTCGGATAGATCGGATGCACCGACCCAGAGTATATCCTTGGCATTTTCATTCTTGGAGATGTATGAGCCTATGCTGCTGACCAGACCGCCTGCACTGGGAACTACGGTTAGCACATTGTTCCGTTCGGATATCCGGTATGGAAGACGATTGGCGATGATGACAAGCCGTTGATCTCCTGGCTTGTCGGAAGAGGTTCGATCCATGCGAGGGTGATGAGTAGAGTACTGTCCGGTCCACAAACTGTGCGCCGGATCATGCCTCGGCATTTCCCTGCCTCATGAAAGAGACCTCCTGGCCCACATCATTCTGCGGCTTTTCTATGAGGTAACTTCCTCTTCCCTCCAAAGCAAGGCCGTACAATCCATCACCCAACGCGGTGAAAACATACCCTGGGCCATTCACAAAAACAAGGTCGTCTCCGCGTACGCCCGCGACCTGTGTCACCTTTTCGCTGCGCAGCACCAGCCTCTCCAACAGTACCACCTGTTTCCCATCCCTCAAAAGATCCTCCTTCAGTTGTTGCCAGACATCAGTGACTTCAGTAATGGATCCATGCCCCCTGCGCAATCGCTTGAAACACGTTGATGTGGACTGCAGTATCTGGGTATGGTCGGCCACTGCGGAACCTTCCGTTCCGAAAGGTGACCAGATGCGCAGGGCGGTATCCCGTTGTCCTTCCTGTACTACCAGGAAATGTTCGGGTTTCAGATGATCCACCTGCTCGGCCACGAAGGAGCGGATGACCTCCTGGTAATAGTCGGCAGCAGCGCGTGCTTGTTTCGCTCCTGGTTTGAAGTATATGCGGATCGCCACGAGGTTCCGTGAAGCAGATCGTTTACCGATCCTTGGCCAAATAGGCTTTCACGCTGAATTCCTTATCGATCAACACTGATCCAACACCTTATGAACGATCATCTCGTGGTAGGTGCGACACGATCCGTAGTGATGTTGCCACGATCCAGGCGGCTCATTCAGATGGAAGTCCAGTGCACCACTCCGCCATTCGCCGTCCCCACCTTCAACGGTGTTAGTTCCCCCTGCTCAGGATGAAGCTGTACCACCCGCTTCAGCTCCACACGATGTTGATCGATCGGTCTGGTGTGGAAGGCATGACAGAGATCCTTTTCATCGGCCATGAGGCTGGGGTATATGAGCATTTCCGCAGCACCGAGTTCCTGCATGATCCGGTGTGCGACCCATGAGGTGACCTCATAGCTCTGGGAAAGGAAGAGTTCGGCGATACAGTTGTGCAGGGCGATCAAATGATCCGAAGGCATGGACCCTGTCCGTAAGGTGTATTCCGCCATGGCTTCACGCCATGCCGCCTGGAATGGGATCCCCATGCTTTCCACGCGATCATGCGGTATGAGTGGTGCCATCTGCCATGGCTCCCCATCACTGAAAGCCCATTCGCTGCGGAAGAGGTCGTGGCCATTGCGCCTGCTGTGGCTTGCCTCGCGAATGGAACTCCGTGCATCTGCGCAAGTATAGAAGACCGGGCAGCCCGCAAGGTTCTCCCTGCCCATGACCTGTTTATCCAGCGAACGCGGATAACAGTATGTATCCAGTGAACCTACATCCTCATTCGATGCATCCACCCATCTTGCCCTATGCAGCAGGTCGCAGCCCAGTATGCTTGCGTCGCATTTCATTACCACGATGGGAAGCAAACCATAACACCGGGTGAAGCTTTCAGCCACTTCGGAAGGAGACATGCCTTCACGATCAAGTGCCATGAATTCCTTGTGTCTGGACCGCAAGTCCGCAACAGAATAGGATCCTTGTGGCGAAGGAGGGCCTGCATGGGTCGCTGTTTCCATTTGTGGACAGAAACCTTACGAGCAAGCAACGGACCATTTGGCACAGCCTTGGCGTACCTGGTGCACCATCATTCCATTATGCAGGTACATTCATTATCGACCCATCCGAAGAGGAGCCGGACCCACCGGGTACTATTTCTTCGTAAAGAGGGCGAGACCCTTCAATTCCTTTCCACATCCCAGGATACACGTGGTGCACTCTCGGAAATGATCTTCACCATTCCAGCGGGGGGCACACCACCCCCTATGCACCTGCATCCAAAGCAACATGAAGAAGTGCAGGTGCTGGCCGGCAGCATGGATCTAAGGCTGAACGGCAGGCGAATGCAGGTCTCGGCAGGTGAGACTATATCGATCCCGAGAGGTGTGGCCCATACGTTCGGTAATGCTTCCCAGGAAGTTCCACTGGTCGCCAAGGTCTCCTTCAGCCCGGGACTCAACATCGAGTGGTATTTCACACAGCTGGCGTGCAGCGCCATTCGCAATGGCGGATCCTGGCAGGACGTGCCCTGGCTGGAAGCTGGAACCATCCATTATGCTTTGAGGAATGAATACCGTCTGGCATGGTGGCCTGCCTGGATGCAAAGGCTGTTCTTCGGAACGTTGACCCTAATGGCCAAGACCACCGGAGCTATAAAGAACATACGGCCCTTGAGTCTGTATGCGGCCTACGTGCGTTGAAAAGGCCTGCCTACTACACTCTCGGCCTGTACTCATAGTAGCTATCCACAACGCGCACCGCATCGTATCGCAGATCCTGCGGCCGGTCCCGTTCGCGCTTCAACACGCGTATGTGCCAGCTCTCCTGCCGTTCCATGCGGTCAAATGGTTCCGCTGTTAGAACACTCAATAACGCATCATCCACCGCTTGGATGTCCACAGGTTTGTCCACCACCACACTCACTTCATCCTTTGTCTCTTCCGCAATGTGGACCTTACCCAGAGGTGTTAGGGCATTCTTCAACTCTTCTGTGCGTGGATCGCTCTTCATGGCTGTGCACCTCGTGGATCCACCCCCCGTCCTGCCGCATGGCCATCATCAGGCAGCTCTTTACCCGTGCCAATATTGAACGCCTCCTTGAATGCTTCCACCGGCCATGGACCATCATACTTACGCAACTGTTCCAATGCCGCCTTGAACGGTCCAAGTTCATCATCGGTAAGATGGGGAAGCACCTTCGCTTCCAAAGCATCGACCACCCTTACCAGATCATCCCGATCCCTGGCCTTGTCCACGCCGGCCCTCGCCTGCACCACCACTTCCTCATAGGGCCGTGTGCCTGGTTCGAATCTGCCGGTAATGCGGTCGATGCTTTCCGCAATGCCGCTGATGGGATGTGTAGAATTGCTCATGTTCACATGCGCACAATCCTAAGAATGTGCCGATCGCGGATCACCTATCCTAGAGCCGTGCCTTCTGTCTCTTCACGTCCATCACGGGGCGTGGCCTATAAGGGGAACCGCCGGTGAGCATGATACCGGTCCAGGCCAGCGCGAGTAAGATGTGCGTGGCGGCAATGGCCAGAGCTATTGGCGCGGACCCGGTCTGTGGGGTGGTGAGAAAGAAGGTGAACGCGCCGAATGCGCCGGCACCAGCTGCTATAAGCCGTACAGGGGGTTCCACCAGGCCACGGTGTATGCTAATGAACAGTCCGCACCCTATGAAGAACTGCATGCCGCCGAAGCCACGGGCCACCCACCCCGAACCTTGCAGTCCCAAAAGATCCTGATACGAGGCGAGATGCACCCATGGCCAGGACCCACCTGCGGTAAAGACCACAGCATGGATCATGGCCACGGCCATGATGAGGGTTCCACGTTTCATGGTGCCTCCACGGTTGAAGATCACCAGATGATCAACGGCTGCCGCTTGCGTGCTTCCATACTGAGCCGGGGCCCATTCCACATGGATGCGGTCCATGCGCCTGGTTCCTTCTCATCAGTATCGCCTTCGATATCCTCTTGTGAGATGGTGCCATCCAATGGTGGTTCTTGCTTTTCGCGAGGTGTTGGCGGCATCTCTGGCCGCTCCTGCCGTTGATCACCCAGAAAACCCGATCCTCCTTCAGCCCCTGCTCCTTCTGGACGGGCGCCACCATTACCCCGGCGATCCGGATCGCCCAAAGGTTTACCTACATCCTTCTTGTCCATCTGCTTCAATGGGATCTGATGATCCGCATGGCAACGAAGCAATGCCCGGACCAGTCACGCCACATCTTGCCACATTCCGTTTATCGGGGGCCGATGCCTTCCTCCTATAATGCGGTACGGGTACGATCGAGGATTGTTTTCCCGGTAGCTGTGGAGCCAGCGGAACGATCCGTTCAGGCCGCGTTGACCGGTATCTCTTCGTTGCGGTTAAGGTTGAAAATGGATCGCTGTTTCTGCGCGATCGCGAATCGGATGGCGCTGCCCGCATCAGTGAACACCCTGCAGCTATCGAAATAGAATCGGCCGGTCTCCGGATCCCTCCATCCACCTATTATCCCCTCATGATCAAGTGCATGCCGTACGACATCCGGCAGGTCTGAGAAGCGCTCGCTTTCCTGCGTGGCCCGGTATGCAGCAACAATGCCGGTATCCACAAAAGCGCGTCCTCGGAGGTCATAACTGAACCGGGTCTTCCGTTCAGCTATCTCGCGGATCCTATCGACCAACTCATACCTGGGCTTCATGATAGCTCGCTATAGGCAAACCATATTCCGATCGGGAACCCCGGTCTGCTTGCGAAAGCCCCCCGCATGACTAACTTATGGTCAGCAGATCGACAATTTTTCCATCAATGATCTTGAACTGCCATAGCTGGTTCAGCTTCAACCATGGCGTAATGAGCCCCGAGCAGCTCCTGCAGGCAGCGCAGGCGCAGGGCATCACCGCAGTGGCGCTTACGGACATCAATTGCACGGCAGGCTGGTGCGATCTTTTCCGGCTGGCACCCCAATACCAGGTACGCCCATTGGCGGGGATCGAATTCAAGCAGGGAGCCAGGACCCTTTACATTGGAATAGCCCGGAATAATGAAGGGCTGCATCAGCTGGACCAGCTGCTCACATCGTACTTATTACATGGCAGGCCATTGCCAGCGGATCCTCCTGAAATGTCCGATGCGTTCATCATTTATCCACTGGAGAGCGCGCCAGATCGAAAACTACGGCCGAATGAATACATCGGCGTGCGGGCGGAGCGGATACCCTGGTGGCGCCACCACCCGCTGCGTATGGACCCGGATAAACTCGTGGCCCTCGCCCCCGTCACCTTCCGCCATAAACGTGATCATAACATACACCGCCTGCTTCGCGCCATCGGCACCAACACATTGCTCTCGACCACGCCAAGGGAAGAGGTGGCGCCACCCGGGGAGCGCTTCTTCACCGAAGAGGAATTGTGTGCGGCCTTCGCCAGCATGCCGGAGCTGATCCAGAACACACGCCGGCTCATGGATCGATGCGCCCTGCATCTGGACCTGGGGCGCAACAAGAACCGGCGCACCTGGAGCGGCAGCGTATCGGAAGACCGGCGTGTGCTGTTGGAGGAGGCGCAGCGCGGGCTGGAGGTGCGGTATGGAAAAGGCCATGCCGCAGCGCAGGAACGGCTGGAACGGGAACTCACCGTGATCACCCAGAAGGATATGATGAGCTACTTCCTCATCAATTGGGATCTGGTGCGGTTCGCCCGGCACAAAGGCTTCTTCCATGTGGGCCGTGGCAGTGGCGCCAACAGCCTTACCGCCTATTGCCTGGGCATAACCGATGTGGACCCACTGGACCTGGACCTGTACTTCGAGCGTTTCATCAACCCCAGCCGCAGCAGCCCGCCGGATTTCGACATCGACTTCAGCTGGAAGGACCGTGATCAGGTGATCCAATACCTGTTCGATACGTATGGCGAAGGTGATCGTGTGGCACTGCTGGCCACCTACAGCACCTACCAGAGCCGGGCGGTGGTACGCGAGCTGGGAAAGGTGTTCGGCCTGCCGCCGCAGGAGATCGATGGGCTCCTGGATCGCCGCGGGCAGGGGCGGCAGGAGATGGATGGGGTGGGCCGCACCATCATGCGCTACGTGCCACACCTGCTGGACATCCCCTCACATTTGAGCATACATGTGGGTGGCGTGTTGATCAGCGAAAGACCGCTCACTTATTACACCGCGCTGCACATGCCGCCCAAGGGTTTCGCCACAACACAATTCAGCATGTTCGAGGCGGAAGACCTCGGCCTTCACAAATTCGACATACTCAGCCAGCGGGGTCTGGGCCACATCAGGGACACCGTGGAGTTAGTGGCACACCAGAAAGGCGAACATATCGATATACATGACATACCCCGCTTTCGCTCTGATCCCGCCATCCACGCGTTGCTTTCCAGCGGGGACACCATCGGCGCCTTCTATGTGGAGAGCCCGGCCATGCGCATGCTGCTGAAAAAACTGCGGGTGAAAAGCTATCCGGAGCTGGTGGCCGCCAGCAGCATAATCCGGCCGGGAGTGAGCAGCAGCGGCATGATGCGGGAATACATATTGAGACACCATGATCCAGAGCGGCGAAAACAGGCACACCCTGCCATGCTGGCCATAATGCCGGAAACCTATGGCGTAATGGTGTACCAGGAGGATGTCATCAAGGTGGCGCATCATTATGCGGGGCTCTCCTTCTCCGATGCGGACATCCTGCGCCGGGGGATGAGTGGCAAATACCGCAGCCGGATGGAATTCGAGCGGGTCAAGGAAAAATGGGCCGCCAACTGCCGCAGCAAAGGCCATCCGGATGCGGAGGCCGCGGAGATCTGGCGCCAGGTGGAAAGCTTCGCCGGCTACAGTTTCGCCAAAGGCCACAGCGCCAGCTATGCTGTGGAAAGCTATCAAAGCCTCTATCTGAAAGCATACCACCCGTTGGAATTCATGGTGGCGGTGGCCAACAACTTCGGCGGCTTCTACCACACGGAATTCTACCTGAACGAGGCGCGGCGTTATGGTGCGCACATACTGCCGCCATGCGTGAATAGAAGCGATGAATTATGCACCCTGCACGGCAAAGCGATCCACATCGGTCTCTCCATGGTGCACCAATTGGAGGAACGAACGGTGCGGAGCATACTTCATGCACGTGCGAAGGATGGCCCATTTTCTTCCCTGGAAGAATTCCTTCGCAGAGTACCCATCCACCCACAACAGGCGCGCATACTCATACGCGTGGGCGCATTCGATCATACCGGCGGTTCCAAGGCGGAATTGCTTTGGGAATTGGTGAAACGGCAGGGATCCATGCGGCCATCGGCGGATCCGGACCTCTTCACGACGCCGGAAAAGGAGTTCATGCTGCCGGAATTGAGGTACCCGCATAACACCGATGCATTCGATGAACTGGAGTTGATCGGGTTCCCTTTATGCGATCCCTACACCCTGCTCGGATCCATGCCGGATGACCACATACTCGCACGGGAAATGCCTCTATATGAAGGCCGTCGCGTGCGTATGCTTGGATACGTGGTGCATGTGAAACCCACCACTACCATCACCGGCCAGCGCATGGAATTCGGGTGTTTCATGGATCCCGAAGGACGCCTCTGGGACAGCACCCACTTTCCGGAAGTGGCCAGGCGCCATCCGATCCTGGGCAGAGGCATACACCTGATCACCGGTCGGGTGGAGCAGGAGTTCGGACATTGGAGCCTGCAGGCTGAAACGGTCGAGCGGATGAGCTATCGGCCGGACCCGCGGTATGCTGCTTAACGGGAACGGCCTCCCGTCCAGGTAGGCCTCCAATTCCGGCCACGGCCACGGCGTTCCTTACGCTGCTTCTTTCTTGGTTGTTCCGGGATCCCCTGCGCCGCAGGCATCAGGAGAAATGGATCCGCCAACAGCTGTTTCAATGGGAAACCCATGCCCTTTGCTTTGAGTACCAACTGCCACGAAAAGCTCCTGCGCCGTGGCTGTCATCATATAAGCATACGCCCCACGTATCCGCGGAAGTCCGCACATCTTCAGGGCATTGCATCGATCCAATAATTCCGATCATGATCTTATCCATATCACCATTGGCTATTTCTGCGAGATATGGGGCCGATCACATGCCGTACCCGGGAGTAGGCACCCTCTTTGCGCCGCGGCCGCTAAAACCCACTCGATCATGAACGATAACAAGAACAGGCCGGACACAGGAAAAGAACAGGATCTGGATCGCGCCCGAAGCGGTGGAGGTCTGGGACAAGGGCGCGAGACCGCAGCGGGCATGCCCGAAGAAGCACGGGACAAGGGACGGCCCGGCAAGGGCATGGGTGGCACATCGGATTCCGGAGGAAGAACCACTGGAGAAGCATCGGACCAACAGCGTGACGGCGCTCGCGGCCCCGCTCCCAGTCCTACCACATCGGATATCCGGCCTTCCAAAGCAGGCAAACCAGGGCGTACCGGAGGCAGTGGGATCAACATCAGCGATCATGATGGTGATGGACTGGATGGACCCCATGATGGAGCGGAATGGAACAGGCAGCGCGGCATGGGAGGCCCGGGCAGCCGTGTGCCAGAGGAATGAAGACATAATGATAACAGAAGAGGGGGCCGCGGCCACCTCTTCTGTTATCATCATCCTGCTCCAGGATCTCAGCGGCCCCGATGTCCGCGTTTCTTCGCCTGCTCCAGTGTGGCATCCTTGCCGGATCCACTGATATCTTCTGTTCCGCTTAGGGGAAAAGCCTGCCTCATGCGCTGTGGACGATCATCTGGCAAGGGGTCACGCCGCACGCTTCCGGTACGTATGCGTACCTGATCACCATCCACCGATCCTTTGTCCTTGCGCCCGATCATCGCACGATCAAGATCCGCTCCCTTGCCAATGGTGATCCATGAGCATCGATGAGTGAGATGAAATAAAGACCAGCATCCATTTGTGACACATCCAATCCTCTCCCGTTATTGGAAGCGACTTCACGTACCACCCTCCCCTGCCGATCCTCGAACCGCAGTGAAGTATATGCCATTGGCGCCTCGATATACAATACATCTGAGACAGGCATGGGATGAAGATGGATCCCAGGGAGTGTATGCTGAGGTATGGCCATGCCCTCCTCCACGATCAACACACCCTTTTCCTCTGGATGCTGTTGGCAGAGATAATAGATCGTTACCAGGGAGTCGATGACGAAAGTGTGTTCCAGCCCCCAGTTCGTGGTGCCTTCACCCAATGCGATCCCGATCAAAGGTGCAGGCACTTCATCCATCCAGGATGTTTCCGGTACCTGGACCATGGAATGCCCGGTGGTATCGAACACCAGGTGGATGCTGTCTCCTTGGATCATGTGGATCGTATCCGGATCGAACCCGGTCCCATCCATCACAAGCAAATGTGTTGTCTGCCCGAAGACCGGCAGCAGAGGCGTCAGGAAGAAAGAGAGTAGATATATTCTCATGGGCAATTGATCATTCATCATTCATATCATCGGCCGCATCACGATCTCCTTCAGGGTCGCGCAATGTGGAATATGCCATGGCCGCAGTATGTACGTCAATGAGTTCTTCGATCAACAACCGTTGGATCAGTCGGTCGATCTCGGCGGGGTCTTTCTTATGAGATAGCATAACGAGTCGTGCTCCGCTTTCCGGATAAAGCGCTGTCCGGAGGTGAGCCTCCGGACCCGCGCTTCGACATCCTCCGTTCCGTTATCTATCAGACGCGGCTGCCGCCATTGGCTGCTGATGATCCCGCCTTGGATACTTCGCTGGCGGCACGTTTGCCCGTTCCTTTAACATCTTCGGCAATGTTACCGGCCGCGTTCCTGGCTTGCTCTCGGGTACGGTCGGCAACATCGGCCAGCTGCTGCCGGCCACGGTTGACAAGCTGTGTACCCTCTTCGTAAAGGTCATTCAGCTTGTCCTTCATTTCCTCCCCCCGGCGTACGAGATTCTGCCTGGTTTCTCGGCCTGAGGCAGGTGCGAGAAGTAGACCCAGTACGGCGCCGGCCGCAAGGGAGGTCAAGCATAAGGTGATGTTGCCTTTCGTGGACATGTTCTATTTGTTTTTTTAATTGATCAGGTGTTTCACTGTCCGGCATAGCGCGTGCCATGTCGACACCAGTAGTACCGATCAACCATCCGCTAGGCCGCTACTGCCGGGCCCGATACAACCTCCCACTGAACTCCAGCAAACGTTTCACCGTGCCATGATTCCCCATACTGGGGAGATATACCCCGATCGACAATGAACAACACAACATACTTATCCTAAAAGCGAAATGATCCCAAGAGATGGTCTACAAGAGAGTCTATGGCAGGATACAGCGCCAGCAACCACTTCCCGGCGAGCCGCCCCCTCCAACAAGCAGTATGATGTTGCGATCGTGGGTGCTGGCATCACCGGGTGTTCCACCGCCTATGAATTGGCAAAAGCGGGGCTGGAATGTTTGTTGATCGAAGCACGGAACATCGGCTTCGGCACCACGGGCGGAACCACTGCCCATTTGAACACCATACTTGACCACACGTATCCGGAGATCATCCAGCATTTCGATGAAGGCACCGCGCTGCAGCTCGCTACAGCTCTGGGCCGAGCATTGAAACGCGTGGACGAGAATGTGAAGCAACTGGGTCTGGCGGGTATCCACACATGGAAGGACGCCCTGCTCTTCAGCCAGGATAAGAAGCAGACCAGCATGCTGGAAGAGATCCATGATGCGACCCTGAAGGCAGGTGTGATGGTCTCATGGAATGATGCCCTACCCATTGAACGGACATACGAAAAAGTACTTCGCATAGCTGGACAGGCCCAGATACACCCGCTCCGGTACATCATTGCCCTCACCGAGGAATTCCAGCGGATGGGAGGCACCTTGTTGGAAGGTTGCCGCATGACGGGATATGATGGTGGTGACATCATAACGATCCATACAAGCGCGGGTGAGTTCAAGGCGAAGAACATCATTCACGCCACGCACATACCCATGGGCATAAACCTGCTGCATTTCAGGTGTGCGCCTTACCGGAGTTACGCTCTTGCAGCCCGAACGCACGATAATATGCCACTCCAGGAATTGATCTATGATATGGAAGACCCGTACCACTATTACCGCAGCCAACAGATCGATGGGAGGGATTTACTGATCATCGGAGGTGAGGATCATAAGACCGGCCACTCCGAAGATCACATGGAACATCTTCGGCGATTGACCGATCACGCTCGAAATGTCTTCAATATCTCGGAGGTTACCCATCGTTGGTCTTCCCAGTATTTTGAGACCACGGATGGCCTACCTTACATCGGTACATTACCGGGGCATGGAGACAATGTGCAGGTGGCAACGGGCTTTAGTGGCAACGGTATCACATTGGGCGTAGTTGCCAGCCTCGCGTTCACCGATCGGTTGGTGCATGGCAACAACGAACTCACCTCGCTCTTCGATCCTAAGCGTGTTTCTCCCGTAGCGGGTTTCACCGACTTCGTGAAAGAGAACGCGGATGTTGTCGGACATATGCTATCCAAACCATTCCTATATCAGGATCTATCCAGTCTCAACGATCTTCCATTGGACCAGGGAAAGCTGGTGGATCTGGATGGGCGCAAAGTGGGGATATACAAGGACCGGAATGGTGACGCACATGTGATAGACCCCGTATGCCCTCACGCGAAGTGTACTGTGAAATGGAACGATGCTGAACGGACCTGGGATTGCCCTTGCCATGGCTCACGCTTCAATATGGATGGTAGCCTCCTTACAGGGCCTTCCACTCATGATCTCCGGCGCATGGAGCCCCCCTCGGAAAAATGAACGACTGGCGGTGACGTGGGATCACATAACAGGATGAAGCCGAACAGTTGGCATGCATGTCGTAGTGGGATCGTCCACACATTGCGATCACAGGTCATCATTCATAGAGATAAAACCAAAGACATGTTTAAAGGAATGAACAGTATCCATAGCGTGGTTAGCTTCATCCTCTTTCTTGGCCTTCTTTCGGGTTGTGCCACTGGAGAGGATAAGCGCGAGGGAACCTCGGACAGGCCACAACCAGCCGTGGGCACCACTTTCGAACAGGAGGGAAGCCGAAGCACCACGGGAACAGCACCTCCGGGTGATACCGCGGGGGTGAACGCCAGGCAAGGTGTGAATGATCAGATCGGTCCTACGGGCGGTGATGATGCACGCCAGGATCCAGACTGGGAACACGAAGAAGCACCAGCCTACTGAACCTGGTGTGAGGGATCATGGAGCATCGTCCTTATCTGGAGGACGTTGCTCCTCCTTCCCCATTAGCTTGCTTTTACTGGGGATACTATGTGGGAACGGACCCATGAGGTCCGGATAAGTTTGAATGGAATTGCCCCTCTCCTCCTCTTCTCGACGGTGCTTTTGTTCGCCGAAGGACCGGCCTTCATCCTGTCCTTGTTCCTTCTTCTCTTCCATTGCTGATCTATTCTTATTATTTGGATCATGGGGTTGGTCGCGTCGCTTTGTTCCGATCCCCACCCTCGGTTGGCTGCTGCCCGGCTGGTGTGCCCACTTCGCGCATCTGCGGTCCAGGGGCTCCACCTGTTGGATCAGTTCTTCCACTGCGGGCCACATCCAATTCATTCCAACGCTGATACTGGTCTGGTGTAAGTATTCCCTGCAGCTCCCGGTCCCGCTGCTCCCGCAAAGGAGCCCGATCGACGGCATCCGGCCCCATGCGCTGAAGATCCCGCTGGTAACGAACCTCCCAATCGCGTAAGCGCTCCTCCTGCTGTGGTGTCACTCCCAGTTCTCTTCCGACCGTATCGGTATACATCATCCATCCAGTGGTGGTGGTCTGGGCTACTGTGATGGATATGGCGATACATGCTATCGAGCAGAGCAGGAGTTTCTTGGGGTCGGAACTTTTCATGACCCTGAATGTTCCACGCTTGATCCGATCGAAAAGGTTCATCACTTTGTTCTGTTAGTACCATCGCGTTCGCTGGAACCCAGGGTCTGCTCGTTGGGTAGTTTATCCGTAGTGCCAAGCCGGGGCTGGCCTTCCATTGTAGTGGTGTCCGCACCACCGGTATTGGTGGATCCCCCTGGCCCGGCACCTGTTCCCGTACCCGAGTAGACTCCATCCTTGAATCGATCCTGATCGGCCTGGGGAAGATCCTCCTTCTTCACGCGTGGTTCCGGCAGGTCAGCTTGTGAAGAAGCATTGTTCGTCCATCGTTCAGCATCATCACTCAGGTCCTGCACCGTTCTATTCTTATCCTTTTTTTCGCTCATGGTCTTCTGAATTTTAGATCATCGTTTCGGGTCACAAAGCCATGCCACGGGCGCTGGCATGTGAATGGGAACTGGCGCAGCATGCTGGCGAACTACCTCCCATTGATCAATGATCCTGAGGCACCAGAGATCGTGCTGCAGTTACGCCGGGATCTGGACGAGCGCTTGATGGACCTGCATGCGAAAGCACTTGAATTGTTGGCCAGGGAACCGGATACCGCTGCGGAGACCGTACACGTACCTTATGAATCCTTTGGGCTGCATGTGATCGCGGTTTTCCATCAGCCCAGCGACCAGTTCACTCAATTGATCGCCAGGTCCGCAAAGGAGCAGGGTGTAGAGAGGCCCAGTTTCACCATCAGTCTCTTCCTTACCCGGACCATGCAATGAGCAATAATGGCGGGCTTTATCCGGCAGGCTTTCCACACTATTTCCCCAAGATCGGGGAAGAGCCGTGGTAAAGCATCCGCAGAAGAGCCTCCTAGCTGAGGTCGTTCTTTGATGATCAAAACGAATACATCTCCCTTGGATCATAGTTGGAACAAGGGTTGGTGGCTTTGCTGCGCCAATATGGCATTCATTTTAGCATTTCACGAAACCAGAGACCCAAAATGAAGAACGTATCGACCTCCATAGCGATGTTGGCCCTATGCGCAACTGTCACAGCGCAAACAGGCTCCACTGATACAACAGGTACCAACAGCACGGAAGACCGAAATAGCACGGACCAGAATTGCCTTGTGCAAGCGGATGATAAGACCTGGTCCAACCTTGGCTTGACCCAGGACCAGATCAACAGGGTGAAGGACATCCAGCATCGATACAAGACCGATAATTACCACCAGGGCGTTCGAGGCACTGAGGAGACCATGCGTGGTACCCAGGAAGACCGGGCCACCCCCACCACCGGAACCACTGGCATGGATCGGGGCACGGGCACGAATTCCGATCGCACTACAGGGACCACTGGCACTGGCACCGATCACACGACTGGGACCACTGGAACAACAGGGACCACGGAGATCGACCGGACCACTGGGAACACCACTGGAGCTACTGGTACAGGCACGAACAAAACTGGCGACTCTTCAGGCCAGCTTGGCTATGATGATAATACGCAGGAAGCCATGGAACGTGAACTGCGTACCGTTTTGACCACTGCACAATTCGATCTCTATCAGGAGTGGTGTCAGGATCATGACAACACCCGTGGGGATCGCGAGACCGATATGGACCGTTAGGTTTGGTGAGGTTGTTCTTCAACCTCCGTTTGGCGTGAAGCCCCGCCCTCCCCGGCGGGGCTTTCACGTACCGTAACCCTTCAACGCCCCGACCAGTGAATACATATGATGTGATCGTGATCGGCGGAGGTCCCGCCGGTTCCAGTTCCGCCCTGATCCTCGGGCGGAGCAGGCTGCACGTTTTGATGATCGACAAGGCCACACCGCGCAACATCCGTGCGCATGGCATCCATGGCTTCATAAGCCGTGACGGTATGCCGCCGTTGGACCTGCGCCGCTCCGCACATGCGGAGGTGCTCGCGCTGGGCGTACGCATCATCGATGCGGTCGCCAGTGACCTTCAAGGCATTCCGGATGGCTTTATCGTTACGCTGGAAAATGGAGAACAGTACCAATCGCCCCGGATCGTGCTTGCCACCGGTAAAACGGATGAGCTGCCGCCGGTGATCGGCATGGACAAATACTATGGCACCAGCGTCTTCCATTGTCCTTTCTGCGACGGTTGGGAAGTACGGGATAAGCGCCTGGCGGTCTACTCCACCACACCACACAAGGGTGTGGCCATCGCGAAAGGGCTTCTTACCTGGAGCCCGGATGTGATCCTCTTCACGAACGGCGTCTCGGTGAAGCACGACGATAGGGTGAGTGCCTCTGATGCCGGGATCCCGATCCGCCAGGAAAAGATCCGCCGCCTTGTTGGTGATGATGATCGCATGCATGCCATGGAACTTCAGGATGGACAACTCGTGGAACGGGATGCGCTATTCTTCGATGGCCCCACGCGGCAACAATGGGACATAGCACGGAAGATGGGATGCCGAACCACCAGAACAGGTGCGATCCGCACCGACAAGAAACAGCGAACAGAGGTCCCAGGTCTTTATGTGGTAGGCGATGCGGCCGCCGACCCGAATATGGTGGTGGTGGCCGCTGCGGACGGTGTGAAGGCCGCTTTGAACATTGTTCAAGAACTACAGAAGGAAGGCCATTGGCTCCCAGGCCGGGGAACAAAAAGAGCAGGGTGATGTTCGCCCTGCCCCTCCGTTGATCAGTATGTTGGATTCAACGACGACCCCGCCGTCGGATGAACAGGCCTACCACTGCCGCAGTGATGACTACCGTAGTAGCCAACGATATCATGGCATTCTGCCGATCGTACTTCCAGCGCGCCCCGAAACCCTTCTCCTTGAAGAAATTCGGGAAGTGTCCATGGATCAGATCATCCAATACACCTTCCACCACATTAACACGATCCGCCAGGATCAAGGGCAGCCATCGGCCATAGCTGGATTCACTCTGTTTGAATGCGGCCCGCCTTATGGCCCCGCTCAAACCACTGGGTGGGGCGGAAGTACCATGAACAGCCGAGATATTTGGACGTTCGATGGAACGAAGGACCTCTTCCGTTACGGGCTGTTGCGCCGGTCTATCCCAACTGTATCCTGTTTGCTCGGCATCCGTGCGTTTCTTCATGGGATAAGTGGGATCGTTCTTCCGATCCGCATCCATTCCCCATCCCTTTATATCATTACGTGTCGCTGTTTCCATATCATCTATCATGCTTGGGCTCTGGGCGGGATCAACACGGGCTTGATGCACTCGTCCAATTTGTCTGAGAAGATGCGGTATCCATCGGCCACTTCCTCCAGGGGCAACCGGTGCGTGATCAAAGCCTTGGGATCCAGGATCCCGTTGCGCACATGATCGATGAGCCTGGGAAGAAGCCGTTTCACCGAGGCCTGTCCGGCCCGGATGGTGATCCCCTTGTTCACTACGTTGCCTATGGGTATGAGATTGTCCGTGGGGCCGTAGACACCTACGATGGATACGATGCCGCCTTTCTTCACCGAATTAATGGCCCAATGAAGTGCCGTGGCGGAACCGGCCTGCAACAGCAGCTTGCGCCCTGTTATGGTCTGCATGGCATTGCCGGCCGCTTCGGCACCGACAGCATCGATGCATACATCGGCACCCATCCAATCCGTAGCACGTTTCAGGAAGACCACGGGATCACCGATCTCGTTGAAGTTGTACACTTCGCACTTCGCATAGTTCTTCACGAATTCAAGGCGATGATCGACTTCATCGATCACGATAACCCGGCCCGCACCGAACAACCAGGAGCAGCGTGCGGCCATAATGCCAACGGGGCCTGCTCCGAACACCACTACGGTATCCCCTTCCTGTATGCCGCCCATCTCAGCGGCCTGGTAGCCGGTGGGCACCACATCGGTCAGCATCACCGCATCATCCAGGTCCATTCCTTCCGGTATCACCGTGGGACCTACATCGGCGTATGGCACACGCACATATTCGGCCTGGCCCCCATCATAGCCACCAGCGGTATGGGAGTAACCGAAGATCCCACCAACGGCGGTGGCCTGGGAGTTGGATTCGTGGCAGCAGCCAAAGAGACCCTGCCTGCAGTAGTGGCATTTGCCGCATGCGATGTTGAAGGGGACGATCACATGATCGCCCACCTTCAACTTGTGCACGTCCGCACCGATCTCTTCCACGATACCCGTGAACTCATGACCAAATGTCATTCCCACACGGGTATCGGGTACGTTGCCATTGTAAAGATGCAGATCGGAGCCACAGATGCATGATCTGGTGACCCGCACGATCGCATCCTGCGGATGGCGTATTTCGGGCATCGGTTTGTGGGAGACCCTTATCCGTTGGGGGCCTCTGTAGTTCATGGCCAACATATCCGCTCCTTCTTTAGCGGGAACGCGAGGAGTTGCCACGGCCGGATGTTTCCATGCGGCCTTCCTCGCCTTCTTCGTTGATCATGCTTACCGCCAGTTCCGTCAAGGTCTGGTCGGTCTTCTTTTCCTCCTGCAAAGTCTCCTCCAGCAGTGGGATCGCTTCTTCAAGACCCAGCTGCTCGGCCCAGGCGCAAAGGCTGCCATAGGTGGCGATCTCATAATGCTCCACCTTTTGGGCCGCGGCCACCAGTGCAGCATCCAAAGCCGGATCATCGGAGAAATCCTCCATCAGTTCCTTCGCCTCGTCCATCAAGCCATCCATGGCTTCGCACTTCTTGCCCTTGGGGCTGCGATCCAACATCTCGAAGACCTCTTCCAACCGCTCCATCTGAGTGGCTGTCTCCTCGCGATGTTCTTCGAATGCTGCGCGGAGCTCATCACTGTTAGCGGCCTTTGCCATGCGAGCCAGCCCGCGCATAAGCTGCTTCTCCACGTAATAAACATCCTGCAGCTGTTCTGTAAAGAGTTTCATCAACCCTTCATTCGCTCCGCTGGAGAAACCACCATTGCTGCTCTTCGTATTCTTGCCGCGGGATGATGCCGCGCTGCCATTGGAACGGCCGGCGCTTGCTGTGGCCATTTTACGGCTGTTGTTGTTGGAACTGCGGCTCTTGGAGGACTTTGTGTTGGAACCGCTTTTTGAGCCTGTGCTGTTCTTTCCAGCGCGGCTCTTCGACCCGCTGGATCCTGATCTGGTCTTCGCCATGGAATTCTCGTGTATTGGTATCTGATGAATAAACTTTGAAGCCCCTATCGACGAATGCTCATCCCCACGTGCATGATCGAATCATGCCACCACTGGGAACGAGCTTTCGCCGATCGGTCTATCTATTGATCTCTGCGCTGGCCGCCCATGTTGCCGCCGCCTTGCGAGTCACCGCGCCCCTGCTCCTGCGAGCCACGGCCGCTTCCTGACGTTCCACTTTGGCCGCTGCTCATACCGCTGCTTTGGCCACCGGTATTGCCGCCTTGACCGCGGCTCTCATTCCCCGTTCCCTGGGTACCACTGCGCTGCTCCTGGCCGGCATTCCTTCCCAGGCCTTGGTCTTCGCCCCCGGCGCCGCGGGAAGCAGAAGATGGTGATCCACCTTCCGCCCTCATTCCACTTGTTCTTTCGCGATCTTCGCGTTGGTTCCTTTCATTATTCTCCATACCCCGTTCTCTATTCTGATCCGCCATTGTGTTGAATTTTTGCCGCCATGCACCGCCCAAGGCACAATGCCCGGGCACGGATACAAGGTCATTCGATCTCCACAGATCGCAGGCCCTTGACAACAACTGGCTTCCATGCGATAAGTGCATCCACTTCGCTGGGGAAGCACTACTACGATCGGGAGGTTCTCATGCAACAAAGAGAGGGCAAGCGGACAAGGTGCCAAAACTTTATCCTCAAAAGGCGCTTGTGTGCACGTTTTAGTTCCATTCCATTATTCTGCCATCATAGCGCTCGTTGTCTTTCACAAGGTCCGGTTATTGCGATGCGACGGTCATGGACATCACAGGCGCCAAACATTCCTATGGAACGCTATCCACTTGCGTTAATGATCTGCAGAAGCGTGGGTACGATACCGATCTGGAGATAAACGAACGTGGGCTCTATAGCCGCGTGCGGGAAACACCATTGGATCCGGAGAAATTCACCATAGATGAATTCTACCGGTTCGAAGGGACCAGTGATCCAGCGGACATGTCCATCGTGTATGCGATCTCATCGGAAGAACTGGGTATCAAGGGTATCGTGGTGAATGCTTTTGGTACTTACGCATCAGGCGTAGTGGACCGCATGGTGAGCCGGCTTGATGTGCACGCCATGATCCCGAAAGACAGGACACAGCCGGAGAATACCAAGCCTGATCACGTGGCCGAACAAACGAGAAAAGATCCATTATAAAATGCCAAGCGATAAGCAACGAGATATGCGCTCCGATGAGTCGGGGAAGATGACACCTGGCGGCATGGGCTCCACGCACAAGCGGCCGGAGGATCCACGTGGTGGTGCACAAGGTGAGAAGAAAGCCACCAACGCGGACCATGATCAGAAGATCGCCGAGAACCGCAAGCGCATCCTTGAAAACGATCGTAAGGATGCAACTCCTTCGGGTCTTCGGGATGCGCCCATGAAAGGGGATCCGTCGCCGCCCTCACCGGATGCCGTGTTGGATCAGAATAAGGATCGTCCCAGTCCGGATGCCGACAACGAGCGCAAAAGCGGCGATATAGTAAGTGGCCGCTCGGAACATGAGCAATTCCCGGGTACACAAGCTGGATATGATGATAGGCGCGATGAGCAGCGGCCGCCTACAGAAGCCAATGATGATCTGGGGCATCTGGATCGCGGCAGGAATGACGATCTGAGTGGCTTGGATAAAGGTGAGATGCCGCCGATGAAATGATCCGTGCCCCCCGGTACAAAGCGCAGTAGATCGCAAGCCGGATCTCACCTGCGGATTTGGATCCCTGAATTTGATCAGGAGCATACTCCACCAGACCAGAAAGATCACTTCCACGACAACATCGGCCAAATAGATCGGAAGAATTATTCCCTTCAGAACATACTGCACCTCTATCACGGCCAGGCCAGCGGACGAAACCATGGCCATTGTGATCACTGAAAGCGGTGGCAATGGTCGTGATGCACTCAACAAAAGGGCGAGACCTATAGCGAGCACGAGCACACCTACGGTCTCCACCAACCACAACTCCACCTTGTACCCAGTGACATCAAGGAAACTGGGCATATGGGCCAGTGGCCATATGCCGGTGATCACGAAGTAGCCGCCCTGTAACCACAAGAGCGGCCGCACTGGACCGCCCTGCATTCAATAACCGATCGGAGCCTTCGGCTCCTGTGGGTCAGGGTCGGTCGGGTGCTCCCGCGTCGTATCCGGCCTCTGACCTGGATCGCTGGGCCGCTCCTGAGGCGTTTCACTAGGTGCACCTGGTACCGGCGAACGCTTGGGTTGCGGCATGTCCGGCTGTTTCGCGGGTTCTGGTACGGGATCGCCAGGCTGCCCTGGACCCGGTGTTTCAAAGATCGCTATCTTCATAATGAATGATTTGATCATTAAGCGTACCAATGCGATGCCATAACGAAGGAGATCGAACCTGAATGGAGATTTTACGGTCCGGCACGCTGGTTGGACTTGAACTGGGAAAGAATGAGGCCATGACGAACGAGAATAACCCCATGCGCGATCGTACCCCCAGGGTATCAGGAACATGGTGGGTGCTAATTATCGTTCTGCTGGTCGTGGCGGGTATCTTCGTCACACTTGGCAGAAGTGGTGAACATGCGCCGGAAACGGGTCCGCTGGGTTCACCAAGTGGTACGCAGTTAGCGCCTCCTGATCAGATCGAGAATACCGTAGAGGCATCCGGCCAACCGCTCCCTGATACCGATACACTTCCGGCTGTTCCGCCACGGATCACACAGCCCACCACCAGTGATCTTTAATAGGAGCACCGAGGGCCTGGATATTAAAAAGGAGAGGCGGCCTGGCGGGCCGCCTCTCCTTTTTGATATCGCTTACTGATTCAACAGAATTCCTCGTAGGCCATCATGAGATTCTCAGCGATCATCTCCGCTGATCTTCCTTCAATGTGATGCCGTTCCAGAAAATGCACCAGTTTGCCATCCTTGAACAGCGCCATACTCGGGCTGCTGGGCGGATACGGCAGGAAATGCTTTCGGGCCTGGGCAGTGGCATCGGTGTCCACACCTGCGAACACTGTCACCAATTTATCCGGCCGGTGCTCACCCTGCAGGGACATCTTTACCCCCGGCCTTGCTGCGCCGGCAGCACAGCCGCATACACTATTCACCACGCAAAGCACAGTGCCCGGTTGGGTAAGGGCCTTGTCCACTTGCTCTGGGGTCTTCAGATCTTCGAAGCCGGATGTGGTAAGATCCGCCTTCATCGGTGCTACTAATTCAGCTGGGTACATGGTCTTCTAAAGTTCCGTTGGTGCCACGGCCTCATCGCCGTGTTGGCAGGAGTACAAAATTACGGACCCCATCCCACCTGATCATCCCTTTGGGCAGCCATGCCAATGGAAGAGATCGGTGTTGTTGGTTATCTTCGCGTCCCCCAGAACAGGGGCAAGTTCTTTCAACAACACCTACCCAGGTGGCGGAATCGGTAGACGCGCTGGTCTCAAACACCAGTGAAGCAATTCGTGCGGGTTCGAGTCCCGCCCTGGGTACTTCCACCTGAGGTGTCTCCGGCACCTTTCATGGTCCCGGCCCTTTCCGGCCAACTTACCACATGCAGAAGGATCAAATGGTGTACGCCGATCCCGCGAAACAAGAGCGATACGATCGGGCCTATATGCGCATGGCCTTGGAATGGGCGAAGTTGAGCCATTGCAAAAGGAAGAAAGTAGGTGCGTTGTTGGTGAAGGATGGCATGATCATCAGCGATGGATACAATGGAACCCCAACTGGATTTCCCAATGATTGTGAAGATGCCGAAGGGCTCACACATTGGTATGTACTCCATGCTGAGGCAAATGCCATAATGAAGGTGGCACGCAGCACCAACAATGCGAATGGAGCCACGTTATACTTGACACATTCGCCCTGCAAGGAGTGCAGTAAACTCATACTCCAGGCGGGCGTCATCAGGCTGGTGTATCTGGATGAGTACAAAGACCTATCCGGTCTGCGGCTTCTGGAGCGCGGCGGCCTGATGGTATGTAGATTGGATACCGCCACCGGAGCATGAAGCATCAGCCACGTCCTGTTTCACCATTTATTCCGCTTTTCCTCGCACTGGCCATGGTGGCCGGCCTGTTCATCGGGCAGCACCTGAGCGGGAGCTCTGCGAATGGTGGTGCGCTCACCGTATTCAGAATGCGCGACGCCAGTGCTGCGGACAAGATCGGCCAGGTGCTGGAGTTGATCGATAGGCAGTATGTGGACACCGTGGAAAAGAACAAGCTGGTGGATGAAGTACTGCAGGACATCCTGCAACGGCTGGATCCGCACAGCTATTACATAACCACGGCAGAACTACGCGCTGCACAGGAACCACTTGAAGGCAGTTTCGAGGGCATCGGTGTGGAATTCGCCATACAGCGGGACACCATCGTGGTGATAGCCCCTGTTGATGGCGGACCCAGCGCCTCCGTTGGCATCCGTGCGGGAGACAGGATCATTTCCGCGGATGGCAAAGCATTGGCCGGAGTGAACATCTCCAACGAGGATGTTATGCGCAGCCTCCGTGGTCCGCAAGGCAGTGAAGTGAAGGTGGAGATCCTTCGTTCTGGGCGGAGCAACCCGTTCGAAGTGACCATTCCCAGAGGCACGATCCCGATCCATAGTGTGGCGGTATCCATGCTTGATGCTGACGGCACGGGATACATCAAACTCACCCGTTTCGCCAAGAATACGCACGCGGAGTTCCTGGAAGCGGCGATGGCCTTGCAGGAGCAGGGTATGCGGCAGTTGGTGCTCGATCTGCGCGGCAATGGTGGCGGCTATCTTACTTCCGCCGTTGAACTCGCGGATGAATTCCTGGAGCGTGGCAGTGTGATCGTGTATACCAAAGGGCGCAATTCACCGCGCAGGGATATCACCGCCACATCCCGCGGTCATCTTCACGATCTGCGGCTGGCGGTCTTGATCGATGAAGGATCGGCCAGCGCAAGTGAGATCATAGCTGGCGCAGTACAGGACAATGACAGAGGCCTCATCGTGGGGCGGCGATCCTTTGGAAAAGGGCTGGTGCAGGAGCATGTGGACCTGCCGGATCATAGCGCGGTAAGACTCACGACCGCCCGCTATTACACCCCAAGCGGCCGCTCCATACAACGCCCCTATGGCGATGGTATCGATTATGGGCAGGATCTGGATGATCGGTTCGATCATGGTGAATTGATCTCCATCGACAGCATCCGGCTGGATTCATCCCAGGTCTTCACTACGGTAAAGGGACGGACCGTCTATGGTGGTGGCGGCATAATGCCGGACATCTTCGTACCGGCGGATACCAGCGAGGCTTCCGGATATCTCACGCAACTCTTCTTCAGCGGTGCCCTCAACCAATTCGCGTTCGATGTAGCGGACAGGGATCGAGCCAGGCTGATGGCTATGGGCTCGGCACAGGATTTCGCCAGGCGATATGAGATCTCCGAACAGCTATTGAATGAATTGGATGGCTACGCCAGGACCCTGGGTATTGAAGAACGGCCCACGGAAAAGGAAGCATCCCGCTCGCAGATCCGCATGCGGCTGAAGGCCGGTATAGCACGTAACATCTGGGGTAATGCCGGTTATTATGAGATCATGCTCGGCGGTGACCGCATTTACCGGCGTGCCAATGAGGAATTGGCTAGATCGCATGCTTTCCTGCCAGGGTATTGAATGACAAAGGGCCCCGGAATAGGGCCCTTTGTAACATGCTGATCTTGTTGCCCGATCACTTGGCTTCCTCCACTTCCACCTCGGTCTCCGCTTCCACGCCTTCAGCTGGTGCTTCGGTCTCTTCGATCACCACCTCCTCGGCCTCGGTGGTCTCCGGGGCTACAACCACCTCCGCATCAGCAGCGGCAGCGTCCAGCATTTCCTGGGCATTGGCATCGGTCTGGGCCTTTTCTTCCATCGCTCCGGTATCCTCGCTGCTGCAAGCAACGAACAGGGCGGCCACGGTGGCAACGAGGGCGAACTTCTTGATCATATCGGTTTGGTGTTTGGGATGTTGCGCGCAAATGTATGTGGTTTGCAAGCGGACCATCAAAGCTCCACCCCCTATTCATCGAACTATCTTTGTCCTCCTGATCAACGATCATCAAAAATCCTGATAAAGAATGGCATTCAAACTACCAGACCTACCCTACCCTTCCGACGCGCTGGAGCCACACATCGATAAGGAGACCATGGAGATCCATCATGGCAAGCACCACAACGCCTATGTCACCAACTTGAACAAGGCGGTGGAAGGCACTCCCATGGCGGATAGATCCCTGGAGGATCTGATGAAAGGCATGGACATGAACAACAATGCCGTGCGCAACAACGGGGGCGGCCATTACAACCACAGCCTTTTCTGGAGGATCATGGCACCAGGTAAAGGGGGCAAACCAGGTGGCGAACTCGCACAGGCCATCGATCGCGAATTCGGCTCCTTCGATTCATTCAAGGAGAAATTCGAGCAGGCCGCCACCTCCCGGTTCGGAAGTGGCTGGGCATGGCTTTGTGTGCATGCCGGCGGAAAGCTGGAAATATGCAGCACACCGAACCAGGACAATCCGCTTATGCCCAACACCGGCTGTGGTGGCACACCTGTGCTTGGCCTGGATGTTTGGGAGCATGCCTACTATCTGAAGTACCAGAACAAACGCCCGGATTACACCAAAGCCTTCTGGAATGTGGTGAATTGGGACGAAGTGGCGAAGCTCTACGCTGAAGGAAAATAAGACTATGGAATGAAGAAAGGGCGCTGGAGTACCGGCGCCCTTTTTATTTTGTGCTCATGCGCCACTGCATCTTCCTTCTGCTGTTCATGATCATGGTGCGCTGCGTGCAGGCTGGTGGCCCATACCAGGATGTGCGATCGGAAGAAATGCTGCGCCATCTGAGGGATCTACCCGCGTACGAAAAAGAGGACCAGCGTCTGATCGGAGGTCTTCTGGCGGTGATGCTTGGCACTTTTGGCGCCCACAGGCTCTACCTGGGAACGGATGTGAAAGTGGCCGTGATCTATGGGATCACATTCGGTGGATTCGGGCTCCTACCGCTCATAGACCTGGGGCATCTGCTCTTCGCGAAGGATCTGGGGCCTTTCCGAGACAACAACAGGGTGTTCATGTGGGCACCGCCTACTCCACAGTAACACTCTTTGCCAGGTTGCGCGGCTGATCCACATTGCAGCCGCGCATGACGGCGATATGGTAACTGATCAACTGCAAAGGGATCACACTCAACAGTGGCACGAGCACATCGGGTGTGTCGGGTATCTCAATAGCATGATCGGCCAGTGATCGGACCACACTGTCACCTTCAGTGATGATGGCGATGATCTTGCCCTTCCGGGCCTTCACTTCCTGGATGTTGCTCACCACCTTCTCGTAACTGGCACCCTTGGTGGCGATCACGAATACGGGCATGGCCTCATCGATCAACGCGATGGGACCATGCTTCATCTCAGCGGCTGGGTATCCTTCCGCATGGATATAACTGATCTCCTTCAGTTTCAATGCACCTTCAAGTGCTACAGGAAAGGAGAACCCACGGCCCAGGTAAAGGGCATTGGTCGCATCCTTATAGATGTCGGCGATGTACTTGATCTGGGCTTCAACTCCCAGAACCTTCTGCACCTTGTCTGGGATGGAATCCAATTCATTCAACAAGCGGTAGAAATTGCTTCCGCTGATGGTGCCCCGCTTATGGCCGATCATCAGGGCCATAAGGGTAAGAACGGTGACCTGCGCGGTGAACGCCTTTGTGCTGGCCACACCGATCTCCGGACCTGCGTGTGTGTATGATCCAGCGTGCGTAACGCGGGCTATGCTGCTACCGACCACATTGCATATGCCTATGATCGTGGCACCCCGGGAACGTGCCAGCTCAATGGCCGCGAGAGTATCGGCCGTTTCGCCACTCTGGCTGATGGCGATCACGATATCATGCTCACCAACGATCGGATTGCGGTAGCGGAACTCACTTGCGTATTCCACTTCCACAGGGATGCGTGCAAGCTCCTCGAACAGGTATTCGCCCACCAACCCGGCATGCCAACTGGTGCCGCAACCCACGATCAGGATCCGTTTGGCGTTGATGAACTTCTGCTCGTAATCCTTGATGCCGCCCAATACCACCTTACCCTTCACCAGATCGATCCGGCCCCGCATGCTGTCCCGGATACTGCGCGGCTGCTCATGTATTTCCTTCAGCATGAAATGGTCATAGCCGCCCTTCTCCAAGGCCTCCAAATGCATTTCAAGCTCCTGGATGAAAGGCGTCTTGTCCTGGTTCTTGATGTTGCGGATCTTCAAAGGCTTGTCGCGGTGGATCACCGCGATCTCGCCATCCTCCAGGTACACCACGTTCTTGGTATGCTCTACGATAGGCGTTGCATCGCTGGCGATGAAGTGATCGCCATCCTCTCCGATGCCGATCACCAACGGAGAACTCTTCCTTGCCGCCACCATCACATCTGGATCCTTGCGATCGATCACCACAATGGCATAGGCACCCACCACACTGTCCAAGGCCAGCCTTACCGCCTGCGCCAGATCAAGGCCATCCGTTCGTTGGATATCATCGATCAGGTGCACCAACACCTCGGTATCCGTCTCGCTCTTGAAGACATGTCCGCGATGGATCAACTCCTCCTTGATGGCCGCATAGTTCTCGATGATCCCATTGTGGATCATGGCCAGATCGCCACTGGTACCCTGGTGCGGGTGGGCATTCACATCATTGGGCGGACCGTGGGTGGCCCATCGGGTATGGCCTATACCGAGGCCACCTTGCAAATTCTTACCCACCACATGCCGCTCCAGATCACTCACCTTGCCCTGGCATTTATGGATATGCAGATCATCGCCGTCCAGCAAGGCCACGCCCGCACTGTCATACCCACGGTATTCCAGCCGCCTTAGACCATTGATCAGGATCGGGTAAGCCTGCTTGCTTCCCATATAGGCCACTATCCCACACATGCCACTATCAGTATGTGGTAAAGGTAAGAGCCAGCCTCATACCCTCCCCAGGGGGCCGCAGCACCACGCGGTTGGCGGTCACACCACTGGAGCCAGCCACCAATTCGAACCCGTTGTTGGGCAGTGTGCCGGCCAGCACATGCTGCACGTATCGGGTTATATTGAATCGGTATTCCGATGTGGCAGTCCGGTATACGCCATCAATGGATCCAATGCCGCCCAATTGATCGGGCAGGAACTCCTCCTCCCCATCGGCACCACGCCGGAAAAGAAAGATCTGCCCGGGCGGAGGCAGGTATGGGTTGAAGGTGCCCTGGACCGGTACGATCAATTCGGCCCTGGAAATGGCCTGCCCTTCCTGGGCCAGTTCCATCACATCTGGCAATCGTACCGCAATGCGTGGGCCGCCAAGTGCTTGCAGATATAAGGCCTCGGTCACCAACGTGGAGTCGTTCAGCGCCTGCTCCAACACCGGCACAGTGGATCGATCGAATTCCGCTACGGTATACCTCACCGAATTCTCGTTGATCGGGAAGTCGTAGGTGCGCGGGATCATGTCCACGGCATCATGGTAGTAAAGTGTCACTTTGGAGGCTGCATTCAGCAGGTCGAAGTAGAGGATGCCTTGCTGGAATGGCACCTGTTCTCCATTGTCCACTGTGATGTACAGTCCACGGAAATGATCAAGGAAGGAATTGTTGTCATTGAGGATCGGTGTGCCGAACGCATCCATGAATCGCTCCGCCAAAGCCCGATCCAGTTTGATCCGCAATTGCGGAGCCATTGTTTCCTCTCCGATCTGCACGGGCATCAATGGTCGAGGTGTAAGTATGGCATCACGGCCTGTTACCAGATCCACCGGCACAACTTCGGGAACATCGTCGGTCTCGTATAGAGAATCCACAGACAGCGGCTCCGCCACCTCGAACACCCGAAAATGCTGCGCTGCCAACCCTCCATATCCATAGCTGGACGCATCATAGGCCAGCGAAAGCACCAGACTATCCGCCTGAAGGCCGGATGTATCCATGCCGGCACCCACATTGGCGCTGCTCAACCGGATCTGCGTGACAATGCCAGCCCTTGACCTTCCGAATTGGGGATCCACATAGGATCCAACCAGGTTCCGGGTAAGGCCGGTGGTGCGGATCGGACCGTCCACGAATGAAAAGGCTTTCACTGGTGTAGTGGTGGCCTCCACACCTAGTGGATCCCCGGGCAGCAGCTCCAGGCCCAGGTCCGGGTCGGGCTTGCGACAGCCAGCCAGAAGTACCAGGCACAAAATAAAAGACACGGTCCACTGGGTGGACCGTGCCTGCGTTACGTGGGTGGATGTTGTCAATGTTCGGTCAGACGAGGGCCTCTTCCAGAACGCTATGATAGAAATCAGCGTGTGCCTTCACATGCTCTCCAAAAGGAACATACCCCATGGAAGGCTTGTCCATCGACTTCACAGCTGTTTCCATGGCTTTGCCAAACTTGGCATTCCCCCTGACCACACCATCGGAAAGACCCATGGCGAACTTGTTCAGCTCATCGGTATTCGGCTTGGCCAGCCCTTTCAACAACTCCGGATCGAAACCTTCCATGGCGAGTTTCTTGGGGAGGTTCTTATCCAGCGGCTCGCACTTCTGATCATACACGGTGTACACAAGCTTCGCGTTCTCGAAGTGTGGATCATCATTGAAATGATGCCGCACGTAAAGGGGCACGAACGCTGTCATCCAACCATGGCAGTGGATGATATCGGGTACCCACCCCAGCTTGCGCACCGTTTCCAGTACACCCCGGCCAAAGAACAGGGCGCGCTCATCGTTATCCGGGAAGAAATTGCCGTCCGCATCATGTGTATCGGCCTTGCGCTTGAAGTACTCCTCGTTATCAATGAAGTAGACCTGCATACGTGCGCTTGGCACACTGGCCACCTTGATCAACAACGCATGATCGGTGTCGTTGATAATAAGGTTCATTCCGCTGAGGCGGATCACTTCATGCAGCTGATGCCTGCGCTCGTTGATGCAGCCGAACTTCGGCATGAATACCCGGATCTCATTGCCGCAATCCAGGATCCCCTGAGGTAACTGCCGGGTGAGCTTGGCCATTTCCTCCGGCTCGTCCATAAAGGGATGAATGGATTGGGAAATGGTCAAGACCTTCACGTTCTTCAAGCTCATATCGTGGGAAATTCGAGTACAAAAATACGCACTCCGGACCGATATATCAACCTTTGGCCATAGCTTGGGCCCCTTCGGTCCGATTGGGCAGTCTCCGCGTGCATATCATCACCACCCCTGCCGAAGCCACAGAATGGGTGGCCTTACAAAGAAGGAACGGCGCACGCATTGGCTTCGTACCCACCATGGGAGCTTTGCATGAAGGGCACCTGGGGTTGGTCCGCCAGGCGCTTTACGAGAATGATATAGCGGTTGCGAGCATCTTTGTGAACCCCCTGCAGTTCAACGATCCACGCGACCTGGAAAGTTATCCGCGCCAGCCGGAGATAGATCGCTCCATGCTGGAGCAGGCCGGCTGCCACCTGCTATTTTCCCCAGAAAAGGAAAAGATCCTGGAGGATCGGCCGCTTGGGGAGGTCGACCTTGGTGGATTGGATCGGCATTGGGAAGGTCCATTACGGCCCGGGCATTTCCAAGGCGTGGTGAGCATAGTGGAACGGCTTTTCTTCTTCGTGCGTCCAGATCAGGCCTACTTTGGGGAAAAGGATCGCCAGCAATTGGTCATCCTGCAACATGTGGCCCATACACTAAGGTGGCCGGAGCGGATCATACCCTGCCCTACCGCCAGAGCCGAGGATGGCCTGGCGCTGAGTTCCCGGAACGCACGGCTGGATGCTGAGCAACGCGAACAGGCCACCGTATTGTTCCGTGCCCTTACACTTGCGCAGGATCTGGCGTTCCAAACCACTGCTGAAGAGGTGGAACGGCATGTGGAGGCCCTTCTTGGCGAAACCGCTGGTGTATCCCTTGAATATTTCGGCCTCGCGGCTCCGGAAGACCTGCGTCCATTGCAGGGCATGATCGCCAGAGACAAGGTGATCGCCATGATCGCCGCCAGGTTGGGTGCGGTGAGGCTGATAGACAATATGACTCTGGTCCGGTAAAGCTTGTAATTTCGCGGCCCCGAACGGCACAAGCCGATGGGCCTGGAATGACCATTGAAGTGCTCCGTGCTAAACTGCACCGGGTCAAGATCACCGAAGCGAACCTCGATTACATTGGCAGCATCACCATAGATGAGGATCTCATCGATGCGGCCGGTTTCATTGAAGGGGAGAAGGTGCAAGTGTTGAACGTGAACAACGGTGAACGTTTGGAGACCTATGTCATCAAAGGCGTACGGGGTTCCGGACACGTGTGCCTGAATGGCCCGGCCGCGCACAAGGCCCGGGTAGGCGATGTGGTGATCATAGTTGCCTATGCGCGCATGGGGTTGGAAGAGGCCCGTGCTTTCCGTCCCATGGTCGTTTTCCCTGACGAACGAACAAATCGCCTGAAGCCCTGATCCATGAAAAAGGCCGTGGTGAATGGGCTGAAGGTCCTCATTCCCCTGGTGCTGGGTGTCTGGCTGGTGATCTATTTCTACCGGCAGCTGGATGAACAGCAACGGCAGGATCTATTTCTAGCTTTCAGACAGGCCAATTGGTGGTGGTTGGGGGTAAGCATGTTCCTGGGCTGGTGCAGCCACTTGAGCCGGGCATGGCGCTGGCGCTATCTGCTGGGCCACATGGGTTATCACGTAGACTATTGGAACTCCTACAATTCCACCATGACCGGATACTTTATGAACATGCTTCTACCGCGCGCCGGAGAGGCATCGCGGGCGGTGATGTTGTATCGTGCCGAAGGTGTTCCTTTTGACAAGGGCTTCGGCACCATCATGGCAGAACGCACCGTGGACATGCTCATCCTGCTTTCCATCGCTGCGATCACCGTGCTCCTGCAGATAGATAAATTGCACCTATTCGAAGAGCGAATAACACGCTATCGCTCCAGCCAGACCATCGCTGAGGGCACCACCCCTGAAATGCCATGGATCTGGATCGCGGCAGGTGCGGTGGTCGTAGTGCTCTTGATCAGCTGGGTCATTTTTACACGGCCGTTGCTGCGGGCGCGTATCCTCAAAGCCGCTTACGGCTTTTTTGAAGGGCTTCGTTCAGTACTCCGCACCAAGGATAAGGTGGCATTCATCGGACATACCGTGCTTATCTGGGCGCTCTATCTGGCCATGTTCTGGGTAGGTTTCTTCGCACTCCCAAGCACCATGGATGTGCCCTTCGCAGGGGTCATGGCGGGATTCATAGCAGGTTCAGTGGGCATTGTGCTCGTGCAGGGTGGTATCGGTGCCTATCCGGCCTTCGTAGCCCTTATCGTGAGCATATACATGGCGCCTCCAGAAGGGGGTGGCCATTTAACACCCGATGCATTGGCCATGGGATGGCTCCTTTGGTTCGCACAGACCATCATGGTCATCCTGCTCGGCGGTATCTCATTACTTTTGATCTCCCGTAAACGGCGCACGGCAATCGCATGACCACCGATCTGGCACTCCCTTCCACCGACAAGCGCATTTTGGATCTTGTTAGGGTGCAGCGCATGGCCAACATCTGGCGTATGAAGGGAGACAGGATCGTGTTCACCAACGGATGTTTCGACATTCTGCACCGTGGGCATGTGGAATACCTGGAGGAGGCCGCTGCCTTGGGTGATCGCCTTGTGATCGGCTTGAATAGCGATGCGAGTGTGCGCCGGCAGGGTAAAGGCCCGGACCGGCCCCTCAATGACCAGGACAGCCGTGCCAAGGTGTTATCCGCCATACGTCATGTGGACGCCGTGGTGATCTTTGAGGAAGACACCCCTCTGGAATTGATCCAGGCCCTTGGTCCTGATGTGCTGGTGAAGGGTGGCGACTGGAGCGAGGAACGCATAGTAGGTGCGGGTTATGTGCGCAGTTACGGCGGCGAAGTACGCTCGTTGAAGCTGGTGGAAGGCTTTTCCACCACCGCATTGGTAGAGCGGATCCGCCATGGCGGCTAAGATCCGGACCCAGTACGTATGCCAGGAATGTGGTGCAAGCCATGCACAATGGCATGGGCAATGCGGCAATTGCAAACAATGGAATTCGCTGGTGGAAGGGGTGGTGGATCGCATGATCGTAGGCCACAGACCCGCAGGACGCATGGACCAGGGTCCGATACCCATCCCCATCGACAAGATATCCGCACAGGATGGTCCGCGCATACCGCTGAAGGATCGTGAGCTTATGCGCGTGCTCGGCGGGGGCCTGGTATCGGGGAGCATGATCCTCCTTGGCGGCGAACCGGGCATAGGCAAAAGTACCCTGCTGCTGCAGACCGCTTTGCGCGAACCGGACATGCGCATACTCTATGTAAGTGGCGAAGAGAGTGAACAACAGATACGCATGCGTGCCGGGCGCATCGGCATCTTGAAGGGTGCTGAAGGTTGCCATGTGCTCACCGAGACGAATACACATGGCATTTTCGGCCACATCAATGCATTACGCCCCGCCCTGGTGGTGATAGACAGTGTGCAGACCTTGCATACACCGGCGCTCGATAGCAGCCCTGGCAGTGTGGGGCAGGTACGCGAATGCACCGCGGAACTCATGCGGTACGCGAAGGCGACCGGCATACCCATGATCTTGATCGGCCATATAACCAAGGATGGTTCTATCGCTGGTCCGAAGGTGCTGGAGCATATGGTCGACTGTGTGCTCCAGTTCGAAGGTGATCGGGATCATGCGTACCGCCTGCTGCGGCCGCTGAAGAATCGCTTTGGCAGTACCAATGAGCTGGGCATCTACGAAATGCAGGGTGATGGTCTTGCCGAGGTCGAAGATCCAAGCAGTATACTGCTGAGCGGCCGTGAGGACAGACCGAGTGGGGTGGTGGTGGCCGGCACCATGGAAGGTATGCGTCCTTTGCTGATCGAAGTGCAGGCGTTGGTAAGCAGTGCGGTCTATGGCACCCCGCAGCGCAGTTCCACAGGCTTCGATCTGCGGCGCCTGAACATGCTGCTTGCGGTAATGGAAAAGCGCTGTGGCTTCAGGCTGGGGCAGAAGGATGTTTTCCTCAATCTCGCAGGAGGATTTCGGGTGGAAGAGCCGGCGATCGATCTTGCCGTGGTCTGTGCCGTACTCAGTTCCAATGCGGATATACCCGTACCCATGGATACCTGCTTCGCTGGCGAAGTGGGATTGACCGGTGAAGTACGCCCGGTGGCCCGTGCCGAACAGCGTATCGCTGAAGCCGCGAAATTGGGCTTCTCACGGATCTTCATCCCGAAGAACACCAAAGGCATTCCAGCGAGGAACCAGATCGAGGTGGTGCAGGTGGGCCGGGTGGATGAGGTGCTCGGGAGGCTTTTTGGCTAAACCTCCCGAGCAGCCATCATTGCAGGATCAGCCTGCCCGTTTCCACGCCATGCATGCTTATCACCCGATAGATGTAAACACCCGTGGCCCTGCCTGAAGCGTTCCAATCGAAGCGCAACTCCTGCTCTTCGGCCTCACCATCGAAGAGACGCTCCAGAAGAATGCCATCCGCAGTGAGGATCTCAACGGTGATCCGTTCCTTCTCTGGGACACCATCTACCAGGATGGTGGTGCGATCGCGGAATGGATTGGGAAGAGCCGTGGTCGTAATTGCATGACCGGTCACCTCCGGGGCATCCTCCAATTCGATCACCATCGGTGCTTCAGTGGAAATGGGTGCTGGTGACGTTCCAGGACATTCCAGGTAGCCGCTCGCTACTGTACCGCCTGAATAGCCTACGTTGATCGCCGCCAATGCATTGCGCAGCTGCAGACGGCTGTACCAGGAGAAACAGCCTCCGATCTTCTTATCGGCTTCCCATATCAGATCCTCCACTGTCATTCCCTGGAAAAGTCCTCCAGCCACCACGGCGTTCTTCAACTGGATCCCCGCTTCGCTGAAATCCTCATCCATCTCATCGAATCGTACCGCGAGCTTAAGCGCCACCAATTCACCAGCGAGTGAGTTGTTATAGGTATCTCCCGGATCCACCATCAACCCAAAAGGCAGGCGAACTGAAGGACCTTGTGAAGGAAGGAATTGTGCCACTGCATCAGCATTGGTGAGTCTCATCAGCCGGAAACCACATCCGATGTACAAGCCATTGGGGAAGGCCTCATTGAATTGATCCATCAACAAAGCCGAGCCCGGCCAGTAGGACTGTTGCTCACTACGCAGACCGATGCAATCATCTTCCACGCTCAATGTGATGGTGGTCTCGCAATGCGATGAGCAGCCGTTCATATCGGTGACCTGCACACCATACACGCCACTATTATCCACCTGCATTTCCGGCCCATCAAGTTCCTGATCCTCGTTCCAGACGAAGCTGAACGGACCTTCTCCCTCGATCACTTCCACACTTACCGATGATGTACCCGCATCCGAAGTACACGCGATAGTAGGAGGTGTGAAAACTTCCAGGAAGATCGGTTCTGAGGTGGCCATGCACCCGGCTCCCTCAACATGCACACTGTATCCGCCAGGTGAATCCGCCGTATAGGAATGCTCCGTGGCTCCCTCGATCGGTCCACCATCAAGCATCCATTGGTATTCGTATCCTTCCTGAAGTGGCGCTGTGAACACCACCTGTTCGCCGTCACAGAATTTCACCTGTCCATCCAAAGCGATGGTCACATCCGGCAACGAAATGATCGTAAAGGGCTGGGATTGAACAATGCATCCTCCATTGATGATGTTGGCCACAAGGATACCCGACTGCTGGACCACAAGCGTGTCCGCGACGGAGATGGACTGATCATCCAGTGTCCACTCCCATGATGCGCCATTCGCCTGCATCACCAGCATCACCGAATCACCTGCGCAGAAAGTGGTATCACCAAGGATGGACACATCGAAGAGTGGTACGGGATCGGCAACGATCATGATCGCTTCACTCGAAGCCTGGCAGCTGCCATCATCGATCATCACTCCATACACTCCACTTTCATATGCCACCAGGGTAGGACCCGCAAGATCGAGTGTATCGTTGTCCTTGGACCATGTGAACGTGTAGGTGCTGTCGCCCATCGCTGTGATCACAACGCTATCACCTTCGCAGAATGACAAAGGGCCGCTGAACTGCAGCGAGACATCCGGTAATGTGGTGACCATCATCTCTTCCGACCCGACCGTGCAGCCACCGTTGGTGACCATCACTACATAAGCGCCACCCTGTGTGGCAACAAGGGTATCCGCGATCGCAGCTTCTATTTCGGCGCCATCCACCGACCACTGATAGGTCCAAGTGGTATCGGAAACCGCGCTGAGCACCACACTATCACCGAAGCAGAATGTCACCGGACCACTAGCCAGGACAGTGGCATCTGGAATGGAGAACACGCCGACATCGATCGATCCAGATGTGGCAACGCAGCCATCACCCATGATCTCCACGGCATACGAACCCGATGCGCCGACTGTGATGCTTGCCTGATCATTCCCTTCCAGGGCCTCGCCATCCTTGGACCATAGATATTGGTACCCGTCGATCTCAGATGCACTGATGGTGACGCTATCCCCTTCGCAGAATGCGATGGCGCCATTCACCATAAGGTCCAATTGCGGGAGCACGGTGATCTCGATCACGTCCGAAACACTTTCGCAGAAGGCGGTGCCAACGATCAGCGCATACGCGCCAGAAACGGTGGCATGATATAGCGGACCCTCCGCGCCAGAGATATCCTGGCCATTCAATGTCCACTGGTAGGAAACATCCTCACCGGCATCAGCCTCCAAAGTCACACTATCACCAACACAAATGGTGGTGACGGAAGGCGCCATGATGTCCGCGGAAGGCCGCTCCATCAGCAATACATCCAAAACCGCAGGAGAGGAAAGACATCCATCGGCCATAACCTGCAATGCATACTGTCCACCGTCATCGATGGAGATGGCCGGAGAGCTGTTTCCGATCGATCCACCATCCAAAGTCCAGAGGTAGGCGTCGGCAACGCTGTTCGTGGATATGATCGTGCTATCCCCGGAACAAAGCATGGTGGAACCATCGATGAACAATGAGGGAGCAGTGGTCTGATATGTGGTAACGAGCAATGGGTCGGAGGTGTCACTGCAGCCATTGCCACTCACGATCACTGTGTATGAGCCGGCTTCACTGGCCTCCCAGGATTGACCGACGGCGCCAGGGATCATGGCCCCATCAACAAACCATGCATATGTGAGACCAGTGCCTGAATTAGCCTGGAGCAGTACACTGGCACCCATACAGAAATGCGTTGGATCCTCGGTTGTGATCTCCGCCACCGGTCCGGCATTCACATTGACCAATAGGGGCGTGGAAGTGTTCGAACATGTAGCATTGGACACTTGCACCGTGTAGCTCCCGCTGCTGGTGGCTGTGTACGTATTTGAGGTCGCACCAGGTATCGAAGCACCATTCTTCGACCAAGTGAAAGTGAGTCCGCTGCCTGCATTCGCCGTCAGCACAACGCTGCCTCCTTCACAGAAATCAGTAGCACCGCTGGATGTGACCGTTACAGCAGGCAATGGTGTAACAGCAACGGTGATCCCTGAGGATGTGGCCTGGCAGCCGCCGTTGCTCACCTGCACGGTATACACTCCACTTTGCGTTGCGGTGTAGCTGCTGCTGGTGGCACCGCTGATCGTGGTGCCATCCCGGCGCCATACATAGCTGAGGCCGCTGCCGGTGTTCGCGTTCAGCACCACGCTGCCACCACCGCAGAAAGTGGTGGGGCCAGCAGCGGTGAGGCCAGCTGCCGGTGTGGAGGTGACCGTGACACCGACCACCGATGAGGTGGTGGAGCATGAACCACTGGAGACCTGCACAGTATAACTGCCTGACTGGGTCGCGGTGTAACTGCTGCTGGTGGCACCGCTGATCGTGGTACCATCGCGGCGCCATACATAGCTGAGGCCACTGCCCGTGTTGGCATTCAACACCACGCTGCCGCCTGTGCAGAAGGTGGTGGGACCACCCGGTGTGATCGAAGCGCTTGGTGCCGCGGTCACAGCAACGGTGATCCCTGAGGATGTGGCCTGGCAGCCGCCGTTGCTCACCTGCACGGTGTACACTCCACTTTGCGTTGCGGTGTAGCTGCTGCTGGAGGCACCGCTGATCGTGGTACCATCCCGGCGCCATACATAGCTGAGGCCACTGCCGGTGTTCGCGTTCAGCACCACGCTGCCGCCACCGCAGAAAGTGGTGGGGCCAGCAGCGGTGAGGCTCGCGGAAACACTTACTGGAGTGCCAATGCACTGGCAATTCGTGTTCCATGTGTCATTGATGGTGCAGGGATCATTGTCATTACAAGATGAACCTGGAACAGCAGGACCGCCTACAACGCCCTGGCAATCCGCAGTGGCCGTACCAGCCGCGGTCGCGATCGAACCAAGCGACTGGTTGTAGTAGCTGCCACTTCCGTTCACCTGCAGCTTCACCGCCCGCACCATATAGTCCCTGCCCGCTTCGAAGGGGATGGCCGGATCCACATGGCTGGTGCCTGTCACGGGGTTGGTGGTGAGCCTCGTGATATTCCCTGTACTTGAGAAACGATAGATGTGATATCCGATCACACCACTTTCTGGTGAAGGCGTCCAATTGAAAGAGGCGAGTCCATTCGAATTGGAGATCGAAAGCGCTGTTGGCGGTGCCACCATCTGCATTCGCAGGGATGGATCACCCAACAAGCCAAGATGTGTGCGGCCAATGGATCCCTGCCACCCTTCGGTGAGCGGAGTATAAAGGCTGGAATTATTCATGGTCATCCAGGTGCTATAACCAATGTTGTCACCCAGGCCCATGTGATGGAAATACCACGCGGGGATGCCGGCCCAAACGCTGGTCAGCGCATCCCCCTTCGCGATAGGAGCGCGGAGAAAGTTGTTCTTGTTGTCCCAATCTCCGAAGTAGCTGCCGCACGACATGTTGAACACGCCCCCCATGCTCGTATTGGCGGCGTAGTTCTGCGTGGTGCCCACATTGCCGGCGCCATTATAGGTGTATTCATTGCCTTCCCAGGTGAGCGCACCTCCCCCGCTGGAGTATGTCCATAGGTAGCTTTCACCATTCACCAGATGGTGAAAAGCCGTGCCGTTCTGGTTGGCATTAGTGATGTTGGATGCGCCCACAAGCGGCGCCATGTTACGCCATCCGCTCCCAGCTATCGGGTTGGACACCCATTGCAGATTATCGAACATAAGACCGCGCACCAGTGGGGTCCAGGCCTTCACCTTGAAACCATGGGCGCGGTTCAAATAATTCTTCACCAATTGCACCTCGCTCTGTGAGAATGCGGGCATGTTGTTCAAATCCACGCGCCCCACCTGCAATTCCAGATCCGAAGGGAAATTGCTTTGATCGAATTTGCCATCTCCCGGGATGTTCTTGTTGGCAGGCCGCATTGCACCATTGTTGTTCACGGAGTTGTCCGTCCAGGTGCCATTCATTTCGCCGTAGTAGCCATCACATGGCCAGGCTCCCTGATGTTCCGTATGTCCATCTGGCGCATGGTTGCCCGAGTAGGGCACCGGCACATGGCCCACCATGTACACGGCTTTCACATTAGATGGGTCACTGTTATAATGGCCGATCACGATGTTGCGCACACTGGCAGGAGTAGCTGTGGGGCTCACATCGCTGCGCACCACGGCCCAGCCATCCGCGCGCAGATCATAGGTCAATTGCGCCAGTTCCTGCACCATCTGTGGTGCAAGTGTGTTGTCCACCAGAAGGACGATCTTACCCCGATAGTCTGGAAGTTGAACGTGTATACCACTGGCTATGTAGCCGGTTCCAGTGACACCGTTCGCCACACGTACAACTTTATATTCATAGGCCACACCGACCTGGACATTATCATCTTGATACTGTGTGGAAGATGACGATGGGGTGGCGATGGCACTGCCCCAACTGGAGGACGTCTTGAGTTTACGGTAGATCGTAAGCGAGGACGTGCCGCTAAAAGACTCCCACTGTAACGTGATGCGTGCCGGAGAGCTTTGCACTGTGGCACTCACCAGCACCGCTGCTTTCTGCGATGGGCTTTGGGCCAATATTTGCAGGGGCAACAGTGCGACTGCGAGCAACAATAGGAAACGATCCTTCATGTAGTTGGGCGTATGGCGGGTTCGAATGGACCACTCCGCGCATCATGTGCATATCCAGGGATTGCTGATCCTTCGGCTTCATGGGAGTGGGGTGGAACACCTGTGTTCCGGAGCGGCACGAAATTATCCTTGGATGGAGGCGGTCCTGTATCGGACATGCTGGAATGACGCGGGTTTCAGAGTATTTGAACGGGAAGTATCCTACCTTAATCGGGATCATGGGCATATAGCCCGGGCTACAAGATCCATTCGTCGGATCGACGTTCTTTTCGACCAATGGGAGTTGCTACCGGACCAGCCGATCAACCTGGAGCGCAATTCGATCGCATGGAAGCGCACCGTAGTAGCATAGCCGAGCATGCATATGCCTGATCAACAGGTCAAGTACCGAATTAAATTGCGCCCATGCTGAACCATTACGTGGGCATTGTGTGCGCGATCATGCTCCTCTCTACTTCATGCAGGGATCAGGGGCCAAAGGATGATGTGGCGGATATCCGCAACACATTCAACAACTACGTGCAGGCCCTTACGCAAGGTGAAGGAAAGACAGCAGCGGCACTGGTTGATAGCAACACGCTCTCCTATTATGATCGCATGTTGGAAATGGCTCGATCCGCTGATAGCGTGGAGGTCTCACGTGCGGATCTGATGGACAAGATCACCGTGCTTGGATTACGTATGCATGCATCCGGATCCGGTCTGACCAAGATGTCCGCAAAAGATGCGATCGCTGCCGGGGCGGCGAATGGAATGCTGGGCGGTGAACAACTCAAGGCGTTGGATATCGGAAACATCTCCGTGGATGGTGATGAGGCCTCGGCACCCATGAAGCTTGGAGGCTTTCCGGTGCCCGCCAAGTTCCATTTTCGCAGGGAAGGTGAACAATGGAAGATCGACATAACTCCGCTCTTCACCATTTCACGCATGGCCTTTGAACAGATGGGCGCACGCCGCGGCGAAGCTGGGGACGAATGGCTGATGGAATTGCTAACATCCAGCACGGGTCAAAGGCCCTCCAACGACATCTGGCATCCGCAGCAGTAGCGGCGTTGGGATCGTTAACCTTTCTGAACGTCACGCATCTTTCACCATCATCCATGATGTTGGAGGGCATCTTTGTGGACTTCCCAAGTGAATGGGCCGGTTCAGTATCATCATCCTGATTTTACTGCCGGGCATACTCCTGGCGCAAGATCCGGATACGTCCACAGTGGATCTGAAAGAGCGGCTGGACAGTCTTTTTATCGCAGAGGTCGAGATAATGGAAGGATCACCGAAGGTGCTCCATGCGGAACCGCTCTACATCGACCTGATCCGTGACCTCGGCGCCCGGAAAGGCGAAAAGGAATGGAACCTTGGTTTTGGCATCACGGATAACCTCGGCTATAATGTGTACGAAATGCTCGTGGAGTATGAATGGGCACCAGTTGATCGATTGGGGTTGGAGATAGAGGCTCCCTTCCTGTTCTACGGCCCTGCACGAAATGGCAGGGGGGCGCAACGCCCATCGGATCGGATGGAAAGTCTCAAACTGGCCGCTCAGTGGACCTTTCTGGTGAATGAACGGGCGAATACTTCCCTCGCATTGGGTTACATCCACGAATTCGAGCTTTCATCCTTCGAAGAGTTCGGGGACCCCTTGCTTTCCGGGAACAGCTACAACCCGTTCCTGGTCGCTGCCAAGCGCTGGGGTCGCAATTTCCATACGCTGATATACACCGGACCGCGGATGCTACATCATGTGGGTTCATCCCATACGGATGTATCATACCAGCTGAACACCAACCTCCATTGGATGATCCCCGGCACCCGCAATTTTGTCGGGTTGGAGGTGAACAAGGCTTATGAAGATGACGACCTCGATATGGTGCTGCGGCCGCAAATGCGTGTGAGCCTTGCTGAGAACTTCCTGGTGGGCATAGTCACGGGCATTCCTGTGGAGCGTGAGAATGAACGCTTCAGCATGTTCACACGGTTGATCTGGGAGCCGGGCCACCGGCACTGAACTAATCCCGCACCAGCTCGTACAATTCCTTCAGATCCGGTGCGAGTATCACCTCGATCCGCCGGTTCTTGGCCTTATCATTCGGGTCCACTGGCAGGTACTCGCCACGTCCGGACGCAGTGATCCTCAGTGGATCGATACGGGTGTTCTCTTGTAGTATGCGCACCACACTGGTGGCCCGCATCACACTGAGGTCCCAATTGTCCTTGAACGCCGATCCGGGTTGCACCCGGTCTGTGTCCGTATGGCCCTCCACGATGATGTCGAGGTCCTTCTCATTCTCGATCGCGGTGGCCAGTTGCTGCAGGGCCTGTTTCCCTTTGGGATCCACTGTGGCGCTGCCACTGGGGAACAGCAGCTTGTTCTCCATGCTCACATAGATGCGGCCACCGCGCTGCTCTACTGTTAGACCACGGCCCTCAAAACCGGTCAATGCCTGACTCACCCTGTCCTTTAGCCCCCGCATGGCAGCATCTTTGGCCGCGATCTCGGCTTGTAATTCAGCGAGTTTGGACTCCCTATCCGCCAGGGCCGCCTGTTTCTCTTCCACCCTTTTGGCCAGCGCGTTCAAGGAGTCCTCCTTGGCGATAAGATCCATACGCAGCCCTTCCAGGTCCCGCACCAGTTTCTGGTTTTCGCTTCTATCCCCAGCGAGAAGCTTGTTGTACTTCTCCAGCAATTCGTTGTTCAAGGAGTTGATCTTGTCATACTGCGTGGTCATATGGCGAAGGGAGGTGGCCATCACCGAGGTGTCCCGCTGTAGTTCCTTTATCCGTCGATCCAGATCCTGGTTGCGTGAATTCATTTCCTCAAGTGCGGCCTGCGCATCACGGGACCGTGCGTTCGCCGCATCCAATTCCGCTTGTAATGTTTGTGCACGCTGGTTGGCCTCCTCCCACTTTCTGGCAGGTACGCAGGAAGTAAGTACCAGTACAGATACCATGAACAGAAGGAACAGTCGTTGGATCGGCATACTTGTGGCTTTAAAGATAACTTGGTTCAAAGTTCCTCCAGCGGCATACCAAGCTCGCCAAAAGGCAACATTATTTTTGAACAGTCCGTTCCAATTCCATGATGAGGGATATCGGCAATACGGGTCTGCCAAGGGATTGGGTGGTGCTTCCGGCCATCGATCCCGAACTGAAGCGATACATCCTCCTCGCCTATCTGCAGCGGGTGGGGCACCGTTTCGCGGAACGCAAACTTTACCCCTATCTCGAGGATCTGCAGGACCATGTGGTTGAACTGGTCCGGTTGCGGAAGAGCAAGGACGAGTTGGCCCGTCTGGTCGCCGGCCCCCTCTTGGGCTTCGATCCACGCACTGGCGAAGCCATACATGAAAGGCCTGAGGAGGATGAGTTACTGGCCATGATCGATGAGGTGATCGACTTTTCCATCCCCGGCATGCGCAAAGCCCTTTCCGAGGGAAAAGAGTTGCGCCAGGAGATCAGTGAACGGATCAATTTCTTCCCGGTGGGCATACAACCCTTGAATGCCACCGAAGGCTGGCTTCTCCTGCGCACGGGTAGTGAAGTGCGGGTGTATGGTTATGCCATGCCGCTGCTGCGGGAGGCGAATGAGGAATTGCAGTACCGCAGCGTGAACACCCGCTTCGCCACCACCTATGGGCTAAGCATGACCTGCACTTATGAGCACATCCGTTCGCAGTTGCGCAGCATGCATAAGGAAAGACCCAATCCAGCCACTTTCGTATTCGAGGCCGAAGTGCCCCTGCCGCATATAGAGACCTTTATGCCGCTGGCCAAGCAACTGGTATACGAACATATTTCCAAGGCCAATGCCTAGGCAGGCGATCTGGCCTTAGGGTCGAACCACACGGTACGCAGGTCCCGGAACTCCATGGCGTTGATGGGAAGATCGCGCACGTAGGGCTGCAGCAACCTGACCGAACGCTCGTGGTAAAGCGGCAGCACCATGGCATCTTTCATCAATTGCTTTTCCGCATTGGCCAGCATGCGCATGCGACGCTCACGATCCGCAGTACCCTGTGCCAGGGTGAACCAGCCATCGAAACTGTCATTCACATAGCGGGTACTGTTCATATAGGATATCTCATTGGTATCCTGCGGTACACTGCGGCCGTGGAACAAAGCCAGCACATTCTCGGGATCCGGATGGTCCACGATCCATCCTTCCCTCCAAAAGGCCGCCTCACCTCTCTCGATCTTCTCGAAATGTTGTTTCACCGGCAATACGGAAGAAACAACGCGGGCCCCGAGCTCCTTTTCCAACATGGATTGGATAAGACCGGCCACTTTGATGTAACCGAAGCCATCCCCATTGACCTGCAGGAAAATGGTAGGCAGTCCTTTACCTCCTGGATGCCCGGCTTGTGCCAGCAACCGCCGGGCCTCTTCTGGATCATGCCGCAAGGGCGGCAAGGAATCATACGGGTAATCCTGGAAACCCGGCGCCACCACTCCCCTTGCCGCAGGAACGGCCAATCCGGCCAGCACACTGTCCACGATCAGCTGCCTATCCACCGCCAGGGATACCGCCCGCCTTATCCGCACATCATCGAAAGGTCTCCTGCGGGAATTGAACCCATAGAACTGCACGGAATACTGCGGAATGGACTGTACCTGATACAACGCTGAAGCCTCGGTCAGGAAATCGGTACGATCCACCGGCAACTCGTACATCACAGTGAGGTTGCCCTTTTGGAACTCTTCCAGCTCACGCACCTTATCGGCTGCGAAAGTGTAGCGGATGGCATCCAGGAAAGGAAGCTCGTTGCCGAATTCATCCTTGCCCCAATAGTCATGGTTGCGTTCCATCACCAGGGCTTCGCCACGCCTGAAGTTGCGCAAACGAAAAGCGCCTGTGCCCACCGGCTGCCAACGTGCGTCCGCGCCATAATGGTCCACCAATTCCCGTGGGTAGATCCAGCAGCCCTGGTGGGCCAGCAACTGCAGGAAACTGGGAGATACCGAAGTCAGGGTGAGGCGTACCCGGTCATCACCCAACGCTTCTATGCCCTTCACACCAGCACTCGGACGGCCCTGGGCTGTGGCCTGGTAATGCTCTTCGGCGCCCAACACCCGGCCTCGGAAGAGCCAACTCATCTGATTCATGGGATCCGCTGTGCAGAGACGGGTGAAGCATTCCACCACATCCTGCGCACTCAATTCCCGGCCCTTTCCATCCTTGAAACAGGGATCAACGTGGAAGCGCACATCCGGGCGAATGTGGAATGTGTAGATGGTATTGGTGGGATCGGTCTCCCAATGTGTGGCCAGGGCCGGACGGATCGAAAGATCGGCCTGATCGAAAGTGACCAGCCCTTCATACATCTGGGCCGCTATGCGATGTGAGGCGGCCTGTGTGAGGCTGAGGGGGAAAAGCCCGCGCAATTCCTCAGCTTCATTGGCGTTGAATACTCCGCCATAGTATTTTCCTCCATCTCCGGCACGCTCCCGAGGCTGCAGCGTGCTGGAACACGCCATGATGGCCGGAAGGAGCAGGAACGGAAGGGCCGATCGCAGGGATCTATGCGCGGATCTCATGGTGTTCCGCCAAATTTATTCCGCCCAATGGCCAGGGGAGTAGAGTGGCTGGATGAACTACCAACAGTCCATTGGTGAACGGATCGGCATTTTTCGTCCACTGGTGACATAAGGGATAATTTTCGGGCTGCTGCACCGTATGTACATAGTGCCCACTGGCCGCGTGCCCAGGAAAAGCCACCGCGGCCGGTCGGATCCGAGCATCCGGTCGGTTGGCGTGTTGCTGTTCCTCCTTCTCGGCATCCTTCAGGCTCCTGGCCAAACGGGGTCCAATCTGCGCGAACGCTGGGTACTATCTGACAGGGACACCCTGCGTATAGACACGTTGAGCCTGGTACCCGGGAGTGTGCGATTATACGATGGTGATACGTTGGTGGATACTTCCCGCTACGAAGTGGAGCCTTACCTGGGCCTCGTGGTCTGGCCAGGTGCGCCCGATAGTGTGCTGGTGCGGTACCGTGTGCTGCCCCTCATGTTGGGTCGCCGATACTTCCATAAAGACCATGCAAGCCTGCTCACCCCCAGTGGGGATCGCAATGATCCGTTCAAGTATGAGATACCCAGGCAGGAAAGCTCACTAATGAGTGAACGCACACTCGATCGCAGCGGTAGCATTTCACGCGGCGTGCTTTTTGGCAACAACCAGGATCTTTCGGTGAATTCCACCTTGAACCTGGAATTGAGCGGACATCTTACCGACAGGATCAAAGTGCTGGCTTCGGTAACGGACAACAATATTCCCATACAGGCCGGCGGAAACACACAGGAGCTCCAGGATTTCGATCAGGTATTCATCAAACTATATGAAGATGATCCCGAACGTTCGGGAACTCTTTGGCAATTGATCGCAGGGGATTTTGTGCTGCTGCGGCCCAAAAGTCACTTTCTCACCTACATGAAGAAGACCAAGGGGCTCAGTTTCGAAACACCAATGAAGCTTGGCGGCGGGGTGGTGAACCATGTGGGTGCCAGTGTGGCCATAAGCAAAGGCAAATTCGCACGTCAATTGGTGCAGGGGGTGGAAGGGGTGCAGGGCCCATACCGGTTGCGAGGGAATGATGGGGAAACCTTCATTGTGGTGCTTTCCGGGACCGAGCGCGTATTCATAGATGGGCAATTGATGGTACGCGGGCAGGAGAACGATTATGTTATCGACTACAACACCGCGGAACTCACCTTCACGGCCAAACGGATGATCACCAAGGATCGGAGGATCATTGTGGAATTCCAATACTCCGATAAGAATTACGCCCGTTCGCTGGTGCGCCTGGAGAACATCACGGATCTGGGCAGGAGCAAGCTCCGATTGAACCTCTACAGTGAGCAGGACCATCGGGATCAGCCATTGCAGCAACAGCTTAGTGATGAGGACAAGGAAGCGCTCTCACAGGCCGGCGACGACCCTTTTGCTGCCATGGTGAATGGCATAGACAGTGTGGGATATGCCAACGACCAGGTGTTATACCGGCGCACCGATTCATTGGGTTATGATCCGGTGTACGTGTACAGCACCGATCCAGAGAGCGCGGCCTACCGGATCTCATTCACGCAGGTGGCACCCGGGCAGGGCGATTATGTGCAGCAGGATTTCACACCCAATGGGCGGGTATTCCGCTGGGTGGCCCCGGATACTGTGAATGGCCAGCTGATCAGGCGTGGCGATCACGTGCCAATGCGCGTGCTCATTCCCCCGAGGACCCAGCAGCTCTTCACTCTGGGATTCGATCATCGTTTCGGAAAGAACACCAACGCCACGGTGGAACTGGCCTTGAGCAACGAGGACAGGAACACGTTCAGCGATCTGGATGAGCGTGATGACCAAGGCCTTGGCATCATGTCCCGTGTTGAACACGCCATACCGATAAGCAAGGAGGATAGCACCTTGAAATTGCTTCTGGGCGGGGATGTGGAATCACTGAGCAGGAACTTCAAATTCATCGAGCGCTACCGTGCCGTGGAATTCGAGCGTAATTGGAATGCCATGGGGTTGGACCTGCAGCATGATCAACTGCTTACTGGTGCCCAGGTAGGGATCCGTGGAAAGAAAATAGGCCAGTTCGTGTTGGGATCAAGTCTTTTCCATGTTACCGATCGGTACAAAGGCTATCGGCAGGAATTGACATCGGATCTCCGTGCAGGAAAGTGGGATCTGCTGGGTTCCGCCAGCTGGTTGAACACCACCATGCCCGTGGAAAGCGATTTTCTTAGGCAGAAGAGCCAGGTACGCCGCCGAATGAAGAGCATCACCGTGGGCTACCGTAGCGAATATGAACGAAATCTTTTCCAGTCGGACACAACCGATCAGCTGCTCGCGCCCAGTTATATGTTCCATGATCACGAAGTATTCGTGCAAAGCCCGGATACTTTTCGAAACAAGTGGATGCTTTCCGCCGGGCAGCGCCAGGATCACGCCCTGCGCGATGGGAGCCTAGTGCTTACCACACTGGCCAATGCATATAGCTTCAACCTGGACCTGGCACGAAACCCGCGAAACCGGCTGAACACCACTTTCACCTATCGCAGGCTCACCATCATGGACAGCACACTTACCTCCCAGCGCCCGGAGGACACCTATCTGGCCAGGGTGGACTATGACTTGACCATGCTCAAAGGTGCGGCGGTGCTGGATGTATTCTATGAGTTCGGCTCCGGATTGGAGCAGCGCAGGGAGTACATCTATCTGGAGGTGCCCGCAGGCCAGGGCCTCTATATCTGGATAGACTACAACAGCAACGGGGTAAAGGAACTGAATGAATTCGAGATCGCACCGTTCGGGTATGAGGCGGACCATGTACGCGTCTTCGTTCCCAGCGATACCTACGTGCGCACCTTCAGCAATCAGGTGAGTGCATCACTGGACCTGCGGCCGGCCGTGCTGTGGGCAGAAAAGGAAGGTTTCAAGAATTTCCTTGCCAAATTCTCCGATCTGGCATCCTTCCGGGTGGACAGGAAAACAGGGGTTGATGATCTGTTGCAGGCGCTGGATCCCTTCAGCATACAAGGCTCCGATACCACCATGAGCGCGTACAACTCCTCGGCACGGAACACATTCTATTACGATCGCACCAGCCGATCCTGGAGCGTGGACCATACATGGCAGAGCGATCAAAGCCGCACCCTTCTCGTGAACGGTTTCGAAGGGCGATCACGCACCTTCAATACATTACGGGTACGCTGGAACACCACCCGGCAATGGACCACCGACATTGAAAGCGAGCAGGGCCGGATATCCAGCAATTCCGATATACTGGCCGGCCGCACTTTCGCCATTGAACAGCAGGGCCTCCGGCCGCGTGTTACCTGGCAACCGAATACTTCCTTTAGGGTGATCCTCTACTACCGATATACCGAAAAGAAGAACCTGGAGGAATTCGGCGGCGAAAAAGCCCAGATCCAGGATCTCGGTACCGAGCTGCGTTACAATACCGCCGGCAAAGGAAGTGTGCTGATGAACATGAACCTGGTGGATATCGCCTACGATGGTGAACCGAATTCATCGCTCGGCAATGAAATGCTCACCGGGCTGCGTCCTGGCGGCAATCTCACCTGGAGTGTGAGCATCCAACGTAACCTGAGCAACAATTTGCAAGTGGACCTTACCTACAATGGACGTCGGTCCGAAGGTTTATCGATCGTACATGTAGGAGGCGCTCAAGTGAGGGCCTTCTTCTGATCTGGCTGAAAAAGAAAAGCCCGGACGCCGTGGGCGAACCGGGCCTTACGGTCCCTAAAGGATCACTTCAAGTTGAAGGAAGCCTTGGAGATCAGCGAGCCACTTTCATAGACCTCCACCAAGTACTGTCCGGAGCGCAACTCGGCGGTCCCGTTCCAGAAGATGCAGATATCCACCGGCTGATTCTGATAGTTCACCTCGCGGCGTGCGCTGTATTCACCTTCCACTCCGTTGAAGCGGAACCTGTTATCGGCGTCGTTCGCGGGGAGTACCTTGCCATCAGGGCTGATCACCCGCATATAGAGCACCTTGTCACCCGCGCTGGTCACCCGGTTCTCGCCCAGTGTGAAGCAGCATTTCACCATTTCAGCGCGCTTGGCCCTATCGGTATCCACCTGTTTGCCGTTGTTGCGCATGAAGAGGGCCCCGGCATTGATGCTGGTGGTATGCAATACACTGCCGGCGGCGATCTTCCCTTCCAGGTCCTCGGCCTTTGATTGCAGCGCCTGGCGTTGACCCATGACCTCGCCCAACTCCTGGCGCATGGTAACATTCTCCGCCGTAAGCAACTGGTTCGCCTGATTCAACGAATCGATGGTCACCACATAACCTTTCATGATCCGACGCAGGGTCTCCGCTTCCTTCTTGGCCTTGGAGAGGTCGTAATTGCCACGCTTCACCTGTTCCAGCAACTGCTCGATCTGCGCACGCTGGGCCTCCATTTCGGTGGTGATCTGCTCGTTCTCCGTCTTCAATGTATCATATGAAGCGAGCATGTTCTCAAGCAAATGGGTCACATTTTCCTTTTCGGTGGAGACCGTTTCCAGCTGTTGTTGGCTCTGTTCCACAGCACGGTTGCGCTGCATCAGCATCCAGAGCATCACCACATTGCTGATCAACAGCAGGACCACCAGCAAAAGCAGACCGGTGTTCGAGCGGTTCTTCTTGTTGTCGGAAGCTATTCCTCGGTCGTTCGTATTCTCCATTGGCAGGGAACCGGTATCCACCGGCAGGCAGCGCTAAATTAGAGGTGCACTTTGTCGCCGTATTTCAGTCAACGCATCGCTTATCAACAAAGTATTGGGTATTTGGATCCGCTAAAGGCACCTTTGAAGGTATGGTTGAACGACCTGCTGGGTCTGCTCTACCCGCGCCGCTGCGCTTCGTGTGATGAGGCCTTGTACCTGCATGAACGCATCTTGTGCCAGCATTGCCATGGAGACCTGCCTCTTACACGTTTCCATGATGATCCGGAGAACAGGGTTGAAAAACTATTCCAGGGACGGCTACCCTTGCATGCCGCGAGCTCCTTCCTATTGTTCAATCGTACGGGAATGGTGCAAAGGATGCTCCATAGGTTGAAATACAAGGGAGAAACGGACCTTGGTCTCGAGCTGGGCCGCATGATGGCCGAGGACCTGGCAAAAAGCGAACGCTTCAGCGAGGTCGACCTCCTTGTGGCTCTACCCCTCCATCCAAAACGCGAGTACCAAAGAGGATACAACCAGAGTAGATTACTAGTGGAGGGTATGCGTAGTATAAACCATCTGGAGGATGCTTCCGATGGAGTGGTGCGCACCCGCACCACCCGGACACAGACCCGCAGAGGCGGTTGGGATCGTTGGACCAATGTGCGCGAAGCCTTTCAAGTGAAGCGGCCGGACCTACTGGAGGGACGCCACATACTGCTGGTGGATGATGTGGTTACCACCGGCGCCACTTTGGAAGCCTGCGCCCGATCCCTGCTGGACATACCTGGCGTGAAGCTGAGCATCTTCACTGCCGCCTGTGCCTGAATAACGATCACTTTCTGCCGCGTAGGATCCGCTTCACGAAACGGCCTGCATTGTCCAGGGCCTTCACACCTTCCTCGATCGCTTCACCCATGGATGGGTCGAGCGTGCGCGATCCCAACTCATATCCATGCTACAACTCTACGGCGATCCGATCAGCTATGCATGAATGGCGGTATCCCTTAACAAGAGGAAGATGGCCACCAAGGCGATGTTGGATGAAGCGGTCTAGATCTACAACGAGGAACGCTTGCACATGAGCATCGACTTCGAAATACCATCAAAGGCCCATGAACTGGACCATCGTCTACCCCAGCGCTGGAAGAATTACCATGCTGTAAACCTGAACCAGACAAATCCGAACTTGTAACCCTAACACAGGACCAACGTCACTAAACCGCCAACCTTTTTCAGGACGAGACAGATGAGAAGACTTTCTCACTCTTTCACTCTTTCACCTTTTCACCCTCCTCTCCGCATCTTTGCGCCCGCGACATCGAAGGTTTCCAGGATGATCGTGATCGAAAATGAGCACCAACGAAGACAAGTTTAAGACCCTGATCGGCCATGCGAAAGAGTATGGTTTTGTGTTCCCCAGCAGCGAGATCTACGACGGGCTGAGCGCCACGTATGATTACGGGCCGTATGGCGTGGAGTTGAAGAACAACATCCGTCGCTATTGGTGGGAGGCGATGGTGAAGTTGAACGAGAACATCGTGGGGATCGATGCGGCGATCTTCATGCATCCCACTGTGTGGAAAGCCAGTGGCCACGTGGATGCGTTCAACGATCCGCTGATCGACAACAAGGACAGCAAAAAACGCTATCGCGCGGATGTGCTTCTGGAGGAGCACATGGCGATGTACCAGGACAAGATCAACAAGGAGGTTGAGAAGGCGCGGAAGAAATTCGGCGATGCCTTTGATGAAGCGCAATTCCGATCGACAAATCCGAATGTGAAGCGCAGCCAGGAGCGTATCGACAAGGTGGAAGGCCGGATGAAGGAGGTGCTGGAGGCGAACGATCTGGAGGGCGTGCGCCAGCTGATCATCGATGAGGAGATCAAGTGCCCGGTGAGCGGCACCGCTAATTGGACCGAAGTGCGCCAGTTCAACCTGATGTTCGCCACGGAGCTCGGAAGCGTGAGCGGCGAGAGCAGCACGATCTACCTGCGGCCTGAGACGGCGCAGGGGATCTTCGTGAATTTCCTGAACGTACAGAAGAGCGCGCGGATGAAACTGCCGTTCGGCATCGCGCAGACCGGGAAGGCGTTCCGCAACGAGATCGTGGCGCGGCAGTTCGTGTTCCGCATGCGCGAATTCGAACAGATGGAGATGCAATTCTTCGTGAAGCCAGGCACGGAGATGGAGTGGTACGAACACTGGAAGGAGAAGCGTATGAAATGGCACCGCGCGCTCGGTCTGCCGGTGGATCATTACCGCTTCCATGACCATATCAAACTGGCGCACTACGCGAATGCCGCGGCCGATATCGAGTTCCAGTTCCCGATGGGTTTCAAGGAGCTTGAAGGGATCCACAGCCGCACCGATTTCGACCTGGGGAGCCACGAGAAATTCAGCGGGAAGAAACTTCAGTTCTTCGACACGGAGACGAACGAGAGCTATGTGCCATATGTGGTGGAAACATCGATCGGTCTTGATCGGATGTTCCTCGCGATCCTGAGCGCGGCTTTTGAAGTGGAGAAGCTGGCCGATGGCAGCGAGCGCGAAGTGTTGCGCATACCGGCGCCTTTAGCGCCCGTGAAGATCGCCGTGTTGCCGTTGGTGAAGAAGGATGGCTTGCCCGAGAAAGCGCGCGAGATCATCGATCGATTGAAGATCGACCACAACTGCCAGTATGACGAGAAGGATTCGATCGGAAAACGCTACCGCAGGCAGGATGCGATCGGAACGCCGTACTGCATCACCGTGGACCATGATACG
>JAEZCB010000261.1 GCA_023412755.1 Bacteroidota bacterium | reverse complement strand
GGACATCGCCGAGCGCATCGGCGACCATAAGCGGGAGCACAACGTGGCCATTCTTCAGCCGGAAAGGTGGGAGCGCATATTGAAGCGACAGCTGGCCCTGGCCCGCGAGCTTGGGCTGAGCCCGGAGTTCGTACAGGAATTCATGGATGCCGTACATAGGGAAAGTATCAGGCGGCAGAGCGTGGTGCCCGATCCGGTGGATGATGGCCGGAACGGGGCGCACAAGCAGGCCTAGTACAGCATTCGCCAGCGGGTACTTTGAACGCGTACCTTTCGGATCGGGACCAGCGAATCATCAAGATCATACATATGTCACTTCGTTACTTTCTTCCGCTTGCGGGGGGCATCCTTCTATCAGCCACCGCATATGCACAGATCGGCTTCACCAACGCTTCCGGGCTGCTGAGCAACACCACCAACAGCGGCAACTGCATCGGTGTGGTGGACATGGATGGCGATGGCCTGGACGACCTTGCGAAGCTGCATTTGGGCAGGTGGTTCCAGGTGGACCACCAGAACGCCGACGGCACCTTCTCCCTGGTGGAGTATGGGCAGGTGAGCAACGAAAGCCAATGGGGTTGGGCCATCGGTGATGTGAGCAACACCGGCTACAAGGACATGATCTGTGGTGGCAGTTACGATGGCGTGCATTACATGCGCATCGATGGTCCCGGTAATTCCATGCTCTCCGATCTGGACAACGACGACATGTTCATGCAGTGCAACAACATGGCGGACATCAACAACGATGGGGCGCTGGACTTCTTCGCCTGCCATGATGATGCGGCACCCCGCCAATGGATCAACGATGGTGATGGCGATCTCTCCTATGCGAACATCATCAACTACAACACCACGCCACCCTCGGACATGAGTGGCAACTACGGAAGCGTGTGGACGGACTTCGACAACGATGGCGATCTGGACCTCTACATCGCCAAGTGCAGACAAGGTGTGAACAACCCGGAGGATCCGCGCCGGTGGAACCGCCTCTTCGTGAACGATGGCAACGGCAACTATACCGACATGGCCGCCGCTTACGGGCTGCAGATCAAAAATCAATCATGGACGGCGGACTTCGCGGACATCGATAACGACGGTGACATGGACCTGTTGGTGACCAACCATGACCAGCCCGTACAATTGTTCGAGAACGATGGCACGGGCCAGTTCACAGAACTTGTCGCGGTGAACAGCGGGATCGATGTCACTGGATTTTTCCTCCAGAGCAAATTCGCCGATTTCGATAACGATGGATATGTGGACCTGCTGCTTTCCGGCGGCATAGAGCGTTTCTACCGCAATAACGGGAACCAGACCTTCACGCAGATCACCGGGCTTTTCCCTTCACCCAAGGCCATGCATGGTTTCGCCACGGGCGATCTGAACAACGATGGTTTCGTGGATGTGTTCGCCAACTATGGAACCAACTATAACACGCCGGACAACAACAACCCGGACCGGCTCTGGTTGAACAACGGGAATGACAACCATTGGCTCACCGTGCGGCTGCAGGGTACCGAGAGCAACCGCGATGCGGTGGGCGCACGCGTGACCATCATTGGGCCTTGGGGCACCCAGATACGTGAAGTGCGCTCCGGCGAGAGCTACGGCATCGTCACCACCTTCGCCTGCATGTTCGGCCTGGGGCAGCACACCACCATACCTACGCTGATCGTGAACTGGCCCAGCGGTCTGGAGGAGACATTCACGGATGTGGCGGTGGATCAGGCGATCACCATCATCGAAGGCACGTGCATCGCGCCCATGGCCCAGATCACATTCCCCAACGCGCTGGCCCTGTGTTCCGGCGGCGGTGGCTCACTGGATCTCATGGCAGAAGAAGGGTACACCTACCAATGGTCCACCGGAGCACAAAGCCAGGGCATAACGGTGAGCGCTCCCGGCTATTATTCAGTCACCATAGCCGATGGGGAGGGCTGCAACGCCACCGCCAGTGTCTTTGTGCAACAGGATCCGGATGAAACGCCTGTGATCATGGCCTCTGGCGGTACCCAATTGTGCGAGGGCGATGTGCTGGAACTGAGCATCGATTCGCCGCACCCGGCGTTGTGGAGCAATGGCCAGAGCGGGAATACCATCGCTGTTACCGCCGAAGGCACCTACAGTGTCACCGTGCAGGGCACATGCGCGCCGTTCACCAGTGCCCCTCTGGAAGTGGATGTGTACCCAGCCCCCGAAATGCCGCTTGCCACGGATGCCACCATTCTTTCTGGTGAACAAGCCACACTGATGGCCACGGGTGAAAATGTGATCTGGTACGATCAGCAGACCGGGGGTGCCGTGGTAGGCATAGGCAACGAATTCACTACTCCGCCACTGTTCGCCACCACCTCCTATTGGGCTGCCGCCGTATTGGAAAATGCGGGTGATGTGGTGTACGGAGCGCGCGAGGACAAGACCAACATCGGGGGGTACCACAACAATGGCAACTTCTACCTGCTCTTCGAGGCATACGAGCCCATGTCGATCATATCCGTGAAGGTCTATGCGCACGGTGCGGGCACCAGGCAGATCGGTGTGGTATCGCAGGGCGATGGAAGCATCGTGGCCTCTGGTGGTTTCATGATCCCCGATGGTGAAAGCCGGGTGGATCTGAACTTCGAGGTGCCAGCAGGTGCCTATGGCCTGCGCATCCTGGAAGGGAACCCGCAGTTGTGGCGCGATAGCCAGGGCAGCGGCCAGACCTATCCTTATGCGTTGGGCGATCTGGGCATGGTCACCAGCAGCACGGCCACGGGTGCCCTGGCCACACAACTCTACTATTTCTTCTATGATTGGGAAGTGGCACCGGCCTCTGTGATCTGTGAAAGCGAACGCGCGGAAGCGCTGGTGACCATTGGCAATGTGGGCATGCCGGAAGTTGCTGCCGGAATGGACCTGAAGGTCTGGCCCGTACCTGCGAATTCACTGGTGAACATAGCCCTTGATGGTGTTGAGGGATCGGTGAACGTGGAAGTGCTGGACCTGGCCGGGCGCATGGTGCGCCAACAGAACATGATCGCAGGCCAGGTTCCGGTGATGCTCGATCTAAGCGGTATTGAAAGCGGGGAATACCTGCTGAAGGTGACGTATGAGGATGGCATGGCCGTACGGAACATGATCATCGCCCATTGATCATTCCGGCAGGGAGCCGACCATTGATGGGCGCGGATGCACGCAGATGGTGTGTGTAGATCACATCTGTGTTCATTCCGTTCAACCGTGGTCATCCACACCGAACGGCATGCCCGGATCCCGCTAACTTCGCGGCCGCTTTTCCAGCGCCCCGTACCTTTCCATGGAAGCCTCTCGCACCCGTGCCGCAGACTGGCTGGTGCTGATCTTTCTCGCTTTGATCTGGGGCAGCTCCTTCATCCTAATGAAGCGCGGGCTTTTCCACGAAGGCCAGCCGGTGCTTACACCATTCCAGCTCGCCTCCGCGCGGCTGGCGATCGCATGGCTGGCACTCTCGCCGATACTGCTGAGGCATTTCCGCTTGATCGGAAAACACTGGCTTCCGCTGCTCGGCGCCGGTGTGTTGGGCAACGGCATCCCGGCATTCCTCTTTGCCACCGCACAAACGCAGATCGATAGTTCGCTCAGCGGCATGCTCAACAGCCTTACACCGCTCATGACATTGATCGCCGGGGCGCTCCTCTTCGGCATCCGTTTCCGGGCAGCGCATATCCTTGGTGTGGTGCTCGGCCTCGGTGGTGCCGCGGCATTGATCTGGCTCAAGAGCGAAGGGAAGTTCAGCGGATCGTTCTGGTATGCCATGTTGCCGGTGCTCGGTTCCATCTGTTACGGTATAAACGGCAACATCATCAAGAGCAAACTCTATTCGATCCCGCCAACCGCAATCAGTGCTTTGGCCATGACGTTCGTTGGGCCGGTGTGCATCGTGCTCGCGCTCACCAGCGGCCTGCCGAAAACGATAGCCACGCATCCGCACGGTTGGAGCGCTTTCGTCCATGTGGTCGTACTCGCCGTGCTGGGCTCGGCGTTCGCTCTGGTGCTCTGGAATGAACTGCTCAAACGCACCACCGCGCTCTGGGCCTCATCGGTCACCTACCTCATGCCCATCGTCGCCATCGGCTGGGGCATCTTCGATCACGAACACATCACCTGGCTGCAGATCCTCATGATCGGGATCGTGCTCGCTGGCGTGTACCTGGTGAGTGTGGCGGAGCGGCAACGGTGATCAGTTGGCAGGGGCATTGGCATGGGCATGGGCAGGAGCAACGGCAGGGGCTTCATTCAAGATCCAAGATCCACGATCCTACATTCAAGATCTCCCCGTACTGTAGTTTTACATTTTACATTACATTTTGAATTTTTCATTTCCGTATTTGGGCGGGTTCCATCCGGGTCGCGTCCGCCGCTGCTACTCCTCGCTGCGCTGCGGGGTTCCCGCAGTACTGCGGGACGCTTTGGCCGCTCACGCGGTTCCACGGTGAGCCGATGGATCGGGAACTGGCAGGATATTCCGATCGGAAAAAGGCTCTTCATCCAATGATCTGGAACGAACGGTAAGACCGGAAAGCTGCGTAAGTGGCGCAGCTGGAAAACCCGCAAGCGAGGCTTTTGCGAGTGCGGCTTTGGAAGCGCAGCCACGACCTGGCAGGAATTCGCCCAACTACCTGTCCCATGTCTTATGACTTCTGTACTAAGCAGTATCCCGTCGCGGTAAAGTGCAACTGGCAACCGTCCTAGGACTTAGGACAGCTATGCTTCTTATCGAACCTCCAACTTCCAGCCTTCAACATCCAACCTAACCCCCATCTTTGCCCCATGTACCAAGGCCGCAAGGTGATCGTTGTGCTGCCCGCCTACCGCGCGGCGCTCACGTTGAAGAAAACGTATGAGGAGATCCCCTTCGATGTGGTGGACGATGTGGTGCTGGTGGACGATCGCAGCCCGGACAATACCGTGGAAGTGGCGCGGCAGCTGGGGATCCGGCACATTGTGGAGCACCAGGTGAACCGCGGTTACGGCGGCAACCAGAAGAGTTGTTACGACAAGGCGCTGTCGCTTGGTGGCGACATCATCGTGATGCTTCACCCCGATTACCAGTACACGCCGAAGCTGCTGATGAGCATGATCGCTCTGCTCGGCAACGATGTTTATCCGGTGGTTTTTGGTTCACGGATCCTGGGCAAAGGCGCGCTGAAAGGCGGCATGCCGATGTACAAATACATCGCGAACCGGATCCTTACGCTTACGCAGAATCTTCTGATGGGGCAGAAGCTGAGCGAATATCACACCGGCTACCGCGCTTACACCGCCGAGGTCCTCCGATCGGTGGATTACAACAGGCTGAGCGACGATTTCGTGTTCGACAACCAGATCGTGGCGCAGATCTTCTGGAAAGGTTTTGAGATCGCCGAGATCACCTGCCAGACGAAGTATTTCGAGGAGGCCAGCAGCATCAATTTCTCCCCCAGCATGACCTATGGCTTTGGGGTGCTGGGCACGAGTTTCCGGTATTTCTTTGCGCGGATCGGGCTGGCGAAGTGGGGTGTGTTGGGGGAGAGGCGGAGAGTGGTGCGGGAGCGGGTTGTGGTGGGGTGAAAGTGTGGTGCGATCGGATCAGGCTTGTTATTCCGTGTTTGAAAACAAAATTGCTAATTGAGTAATAAGTCCGAAGAATAGATACATGATTCCTTTAAACAATTCTCGACCATCATCAATATAAGGATAAGAAGGCGTAGCGGGAAGATATTTTATTTTGACACTTTGGCCATGATAATCTGCCGCTTTAAGATTATAGCCGAGGACGCATTGTTCGATATGTTCAATGCCATTAGGCTCTGCATATTTTACAGTGGCTATGGAGACCTGCATGTCCTCCTGAGTATCGGGTTGGTCAATTTTGATTATTTCTGCTTCACACATAATTCCATGCTTACTGAGTCTTCTAGAGGCCTGTATCTTATTTACCGCAATTAGTGAAAGAAATAATCCGAAAGTTGCCGCAAACCAATACCCAACAATTGTTGAGAATGGAAGTTCATTATATGAGTTACTCGCTTTTAATTTTACATACACTAAGACTAGGCCAAGTAATGAGCATCCAAGGACCCTTAGTATATCATTTCTAGTGAGTTTTCGAGGATATTTACTATTCATATGATGAAGATAGTCGAATATGTGGTCGAATCTACCTTCGCCGCCATCTCATCACGCCGGATCATCAAGTCTGTTCTCAAGATCCATTTCTTCATGCAGGATCCTGATGATCTCAATAACACCGGCTCTTTTATGCCGGTAAAAGATCACATGCCGACCGACTTTCATTCCCAGGAGGCCAGGTTGAACGATGTCATAGCGTCTTCCGAGATCAGGTTCTTCCACCAGCTTTTCAAATAGATCGACGAGCATTCCATAGTATTTATCAGCCTGCTCTTCCGACCACTTCTCTACTGTGTAATTCCAGATCTCGTTCAGATCATCGAGCGCTCTTGGGGTCAGGAGGTACTCAGCC
>JAEZCB010000243.1 GCA_023412755.1 Bacteroidota bacterium | reverse complement strand
GTTGTACACGGTGCTGTTGCCAGCGTGATGATCTTTCACGCTTAACCGCACTTCCTCATAAACTGACTATGCGCGAGGCACCTGCTTTTTCCGCACTGGCACCACATCATAATGCACCTGGCGCGCGCCATCGGTGCTGTCGGAAACAAGGATGTGGTACACTCCCCCAAATTCATCCCGCTCCAGCACATTGCCGGCAACGGTGAGGCCTCTGTAAACGGGGATGATGAGCGTGGTGGAGCTGTTCAACTGGCGCGGCGGAGTTGGAATGGTTTCACGGTGGAAAGCTCCCCATCGAGCACCATGAGGTAGTACTCCTCGCCATCCAGGTCGGTGATGCGCACCCGGGTGATGGGTCCATGGATGTCGCCGGTCTTCACGATGCGGCCGTGCTCATCGCAGATGTCGAAGAGCGCGTCCTGGGTGCCGGGTTCATAATCGAACATGAGCAGGCGCTCGAGCTGGTCGATACGCAGGCGTATCTCGTTGTGTGGCCGTTGCATGATTCCGGAGCTTTGTCCGTATACGCGGCTATGGCGATCCGGGTTTCAGCGAAAAGAACAGGGGCCCGATCCACTGAAGGACCGGACCCCTGACCACCAAACCAGAAAAAACCCGATAGAAAGAGATCAGCTACCCTGATCGTTGAAGATCCACAGCGGTGCGCTGGTGGATCCGGATGTATTGGAGATGTTCATCGCAGTGAGGGGTTTTGGATCGTTCGCATTTCGAAACTACCAGGTCCGTGTAGTTCTTAAAAGCTGTGAACGAGTAACGGTAGCGGCGGCCAAGTGAGCGGGTGGATCGAACCGCAGGGGTCCACTTTGTGAAACCCCTACGGAGGTTTGTTGTCGCAGGGTCCACTTTGTGAGACCCTGCGGAGGTTTGGTAACCCCTGCGGAGGTTTGGAGGACCCTCCATACCTACCTGATCAACTCCGACCAAGACCGGATCCTCATAAGGGCTGAAGGCCCGATGCATCTTCATCATGCACTTCATTCCACCCTTTTCCCGTTCTTCGTTCCAGAACCGCCTTTCGCCCAACGAGGTTGTCAACCCGGCGGGGCGGATCTAACTTTTCCCCAAACCGAAAGACATGGCACTTCGCGCATTGATCGTGGATGATGAGGCCGATGCACGGGATAACCTCCGCCTGATGCTTGAAGAAAACTGCCCCGAAGTGCAGGTGGTGGGCCAGGCGGCCAGTGCGCCCGAGGCACGCGAAAAGATCAACGAGTTGCAGCCCAATGCGCTGTTCCTGGACATCAAGATGCCGGGGGAAGATGGCTTTGCGCTCCTAAACTCCATCGCCGAACTGGACCTGCCCGTGGTGTTCACCACCGCCTATGATGAGTATGCCTTGAAGGCATTCAAGCAGAATGCGCTGGACTATCTGGAGAAGCCCATCGACATGGATGAGCTGCAGCGTGCCGTGAAGAAGCTGCAGAAGGCCACCAACGAGATCACCCCCACGCAGCCATCGGCCATCGCTGCGCTGATGAAGGATCCCGCCTCACCACTCAGCTCCCGTGTGGCCATACCCGGGCGTGATGGGCTGGTGCTGTTGAAGCATGAGGACATCATGTACCTGGAGGCCAACGATAGCTATACCACCATACATCTCAAGGATGGCAAGCGTTCCGTGAGCAGCAAACACATCCGCGTCTTCGAGAACAACCTGGACCCGAAGAGCTTTTTCCGCGTGCATAAATCATACATCATCAACCTGGCGCACCTCAAGGGCTTCAACAGGGCCGAAGGGAACATGGCCGTACTGGACAATGGCGCGTTGATCCCCGTATCGCGCCGCCGCCTGCCCGATTTCCTGGCGCTGATCAACACCTTCTGATGGTATTTCGCGCGTTGCCACCACGCGCCGCGCTCCTGTCGTGCGCACTCCTGATGCTGGCCCCACTCCTGGCGCAGCAGTACGTGTTCACTCAATTTTCCACGCGTGATGGCCTGGCCCAAAGCCAGGTGCGATCCATGGCGCAGGACCAGTATGGTTACCTCTGGTTCGGCACATTGGGTGGCGCCAGCCGCTTCGATGGGCGGGATTTCACCAACTATGCGTTGCAGGAGGGTCTGCCGGATGCGCAGGTGAGCGCCATGGTGCAGGATACGGATGGCGGCCTCTGGCTGGGCGCGGGGTCTGTTCTGGTGAAACGATCCGGCAAGGTCTGGTGGCAGGAACCGTTACCGCAGGAGAACAACAATGCGCGTATAATGGGGCTGGTGGCCGGCCGCAACGGCGAGATCTATGCAGGCACCGATGGCGGCGGCCTATACGTGCGTGATAACGATGGCATACGCCCCCTGGAGGGCTATCCCATGGACACCGCCGCGAACATCCGTGCGCTGCACATGCTCCGCGATGGCCGCCTGCTGATCGGGCTTCGAAATGGATTGTTGCTGTGGGAGGAAGGCCGATGCACCACCGTGGCGCTGACCGATGAAGACCCCCTGGCGATAAGTGCACTGGCCGAAGGTGCCGATGGCAGCTGGTGGGTGGGCACCTTCCTGGATGGACTCTTCCACATAGCTCCGGATGGACGCCGCACCACCTATGATGAGGAGACCGGACTGTTGCGCAACAACGTGCGATGCCTGCTGGTGGATGACCAGGGGCGACTCTGGGTGGGCACGAAATTCGGCCTTAACATGCTTGAGGATGGCCAGCTGCGCACCTTCACCATGTATCAGGGCATGCCGAATGACAACATCTGGTGTGCCTTCCAGGATCATGAAGGCAACCTCTGGTTCGGCACCGATGGCGCGGGTGCGTTGAAGTACGCCGGTGACCGTTTCGTGACCTTCACCATGCGTGATGGGCTGTGCAGCGATCTGGTGATGGCCGTGATCCCGGACCAGCAGGGTGATCTCTGGCTGGGCACTTATGATAATGGCCTTTGCCGCATGGATGTGATGGCCATGGTGAATACACTGGATGGCCTGCCCAACAACACCATCTGGTGCGGCCTTACAGATAGAAAAGGCGCCATGTGGGTGGGCACCAGCGATGGCCTGGCGCGATTGGAGAAAGGCATCGTGCGCCCCCTGCCCAGGGATGCGGCACTCACCGGCCAGCGTGTACTGGCCTTGCATGAGGATGGCCGCGGACGCATCTGGGCGGGTACCCGGGATGCATTGTTCAATGTGCATAGCGGTGGTCTGCTGTCGGAATATCCTTCGGGGAACAGCGGGCCCGGCCGTTCCATCCGCCACATACTTGGCGATGAGGACAGGCTGTGGCTGGCCACCGAACAGGGCATATCCATCTTCGAGAATGATGGCTTCCGCTCCATCACCACGGCGGATGGCCTGAGCGACAATACGGTCTTCAGCCTGCTGCGTGACCAGGAAGGGCGCATCTGGGCGGGCACCGCCAATGGGTTGAGCTGCATACAAGGCACCAGCATCCGCACCATCCGCTTTGCCGCCGATTTCGGTTCCAACTATGTGGACGCACTGGCGGGCGATGACCTGGGCCGCATCTGGGCCGGCACCAACAACGGCCTCTTCATCTTCCATCCGGACAGCATACTCCAGGATGGCAGGAATTTCAGGCACATTACACTGAATGATGGACTGCGGAGCATGGAATTCAACCTGAATGCCGGGTTCAAGGACAAGCAGGGCCGCATCTTCTTCGGAAGCACCGGCGGGCTGGTGTACCATGATGTACGCAAGCATCCCATGCCACCGCATCCCCCCGCACCGCAGGTACATCTAACGGGTGTGCGTTCTTTCCTGCAGGCCACCGATTGGGAGGAACAAAGCGATGGCATGGATGAAATGGGACTGCCAATAGGCCTGGAACTCCCCTACCGGCGGAATTACCTCACGTTCGACTATACCGGCATAAGCCTGAGTGAACCGGAAAAGATGATCTACCGGTACCGCCTGCTGGGCCTGGACAGTGAATGGCTCTCCGCCACCGATGCACGCTTCGCCAGCTACAGCAGCCTGCCCAACGGCGATTACACCTTCCAGGTGATGGCCAGCATTGACGGTGTGGACTGGAATGGCCCGGCGGAATTGTACCTCTCCGTGCTGCCACCTTTCTGGCTGCGGCCGTGGTTCTTCGCGCTCATGCTTGGTGCCATAGGCGGCAGCGCCTTCGGGGTGCAGCGTTACCGTTCCCGCGTACGGCAGCGCAGGGAACACACCCGCCAGCTCATGTTGCGATCGCGCATGCTGCAACTGGAACAACAGGCGCTCAATGCCAACATGAACAGGCACTTCGTATTCAATGCGCTCAACAGCATACAATACCACATTAACCGGCAGGATCGCGCCACCGCCAGCAAGTACCTCACAAGCTTCGCCAAGCTGATCCGCCGAAATCTGGATGCGAGCCAGAGCGACACCACATCCTTGCGGGAAGAGCTGGAACGGCTGGAACTTTATCTATTGCTGGAGAACATGCGATTCAAGGACAGGTTCCAATACTCCATCTCGGTGGATCCCGGCGTGGATGTGGCCCAGGTTCGCCTGCCTGCCATGATGTTGCAACCTTATGTGGAGAATAGCATCTGGCATGGCATACTCCCCATGGAAAGGCCGGGGCATGTCTCCATCCATGTTTCACCCGCGACAACGGGGCGGGTGCTCGTCCTTATAGAAGATGATGGCATTGGCGTGGAACGCAGCCGGATGAATAAAAGCACGGAAGAGAACGACCACATTTCCCGCGGCATTGAGATCACCAAGGGACGCGCCGATGTCCTGCGACGCCTGGAACTTACCGATATCCGTATCAATGGCCCTGAACAATGGCATGAAGAGGGTACCGGCAGAATACTGGGTACCAGGGTAGCCATTGAACTGCCAGGACCTGCCGTTCCCTAAGTTGATGATGGGCTTGTTGCTTTTCCGGAAAAAAGTGCTATATCTTTGGTTCGTGCCCAAGTACAACACATCCAGCTACTCCACCCTGGCACCGCTCTTCGTGGTGCTCATGCTGGTGTTGGCATCCTGCACCAAGGAGGAGGTTTGTCCTGCCGGGCATGAGAACAACGAAGTAGGCACCACCAAGAGCCTTACCGTGATCCCATTGGAGGATAAGCCTGAGGGCCTCCGTGGCTCCACCCGTGGCACCACCGGACCAGATTCATCTGGCGAGGATGATGGTGACGATGGTGTGGGTATCGGCGACGATGGCGACGATATCTCGGGCACTGAAAGACGCAAGAAAAGGTGACCTTCCCCCCCTCGGTCCCTTTTTGGATAGAGCGCCCGGTTATTTCCGGGCGTTTTTATTTCGTCACAATTTCCACTCCCTGCCCCCTTGCCACCGTATCCCGGTGGACGGATCCTCCGCTTAGCCTGAAAGTCTAGTTTCAATTCGCCGGCATGCGAAACCAGAGGCACCGGACCGCGGCAGCATGTCCAACAAAGCACACGACCATGTCCACCGGCTGGTGCATTCCATGTCGCGGGCCGAGAAGCGCTATTTCAAGCTCTTCACCAGCAGGCATATGCTCGGCGGACAAAGCAACCACCAGGTGCTTTTCGATGCCATAGCCGCAATGTCCGCGTATGATGAAGCGGCACTGCTGGAACAATTCAAGCACGAAGCCTTCACCCACCGCTTCGCGATCACGAAAAGAAGGCTCTACGAAGCCATTTTGAAGAGCCTTGACGCCTTCCACGCGGAAAGCTCGATAGATGCCCGGCTCCACCGTATGGTACACCAGGTGGAACTGCTGCACGAACGGGCGTTGTATGATGATGCGGCCAAGATGCTGCAGAGCGTGCGTAAGCTGGCCATGCAGCATGAACGGCATGCCATCCTTGCCCAGGCGCTGCAATGGGAACGCAGGTTGCTGGAACGTGCGAATTACGCCCATGCGGCCACCACGGACCTGGATCGCATACTGGCCGAAAGCAGAGAACTCACCGAAGAGCAACGTCAGTTGGATGAGTTGTGGGATGTGAAAAGCCGGGTACTCATCGGTATGTACCGGCAGGGAAAGGCGCGTAATGAACAGGGGATCGCCGAATTGCGCGCCTTACTGGACCGGCCCATCATGCTTGATGTGAAAAAACTGCGCAGCGCACGAGCGCGATTCCTGTATCACCATTTGCATGGTGCGGCCACCTTTGCGATCGGCGATATGGCAGAGTGCCTTATGCACCTTTCGAACGCCTACGATGTTCTTACTATGGAGCGTGAAAGATTCACAGATGAACCCCATCTGGTGCTTTCCGTGCTCAGCAACCTCATCTATGTGCACGCGCGTCTGGGGAGGTATGTACGCGCTTTTGAATTGCTGGACCATTTCCGCTCGCTGCCGGCGTTGTGGGAAATGCCCGAAACGGAGGACTTGGATCTGAAACTGTTCTGCACAAGTACCAGCCTGGAGATGACGATCCATTGCCAGATGGGCGCATTTGATAAGGCGATGGAGCTTGTGGCACCCGTGGAGCGCGGGCTGGCACAGCATCAGGAACAACTGGGGGCGGTGCGCAAGGCAGGCTTCTATTACCAACTCGCGTACATCTACTTCGGGGCCGGGCAATACGACAGAGCACTTCGCTGGACACACAAACTCCTGAATGATGTGCGGATCGATGAAAGTGCGGAGATCGTCTGCTTCGGTAGGATGTTGGATCTGATGGCCCACATCGAACGGGGGCGAAAGGACATGTTGCCCTATGCCTTGCGCAGCACAGAACGATACCTGGAAACACGCGGACGCACCTATCAATTCGAGCCCGTGTTCCTGGACATGGTGCACGGCATCATGAAGGCCCGCAATGAAACGGCGATCCAGGACACGTATCGCGATTTCATGGAACGCCTGCTTCCATTGGAATGCGACCCCTTGGAACAGGTGGTGTTCGACCATATGGATCCTGTTGCGTGGGCGGAAAGCAAACTAAGCGGACGGCCTTTCGCCGAACTGGTGCGCGAACGAGCGCTGCGTATTGGAAGAGCAGCGTGAGAAGTTCAGCCTTCCCCACCATGGAGGAAGGCATCCCAACCTTGCGCTTTCAGCACATGTTCACCGCCCTGGCGATCCATTAAATGATACCCGCTTCCGCTATCCATCATGTGGCCGATGACGGAAAAATTCGGATTTCCCTGGATCTTCCCAAGATCGGACTGGGCAATGGTGAACAGCAACTCATAGTCTTCGCCGCCATTGAGGGCACACGTGCTGGGATCAAGGTTGAAATCCCGTGCGGTCTTGTAGGTGCCCGGATCGATCGGTATCTTTTCGTCATAGATCCGAACACCCAGCCCAGAACTCCTGGCAAGGTGCAGTGCCTCGCTCGCCAGGCCATCGCTGATGTCGATCATGCTTGTGGGCCGGACCTCCAGCTTCCTTAGAAGATCGATGATGTCCTTACGGGGTTCGGGTTTCAGTTGGCGCTCCAGGATGTAATCATGCCCGGATAGATCGGGTTGTGAGCCGGTCTCCTTGAAGACGGCCTTCTCCCGTTCAAGGATCTGAAGGCCCATGTATGCACCTCCGAGATCACCGCTAACCACCAGCAATTCGCGCTCGCTTGCGCCACTGCGGTACACGAGTTCCTCCTTCCTGGCAGCACCGATCGCGGTAACGCTGATGATGAGCCCGCTGCGGCTGCTGCATGTATCGCCCCCAACGAGATCCACTCCGTAGTTGCGGCAGCACAGCAACATGCCTTCGTACAACTCGTCGATCGCCTCCACGGGAAAGCGATTACTCAGGCCGATGGAGACCGTGACCTGCCGTGGCTCCGCATTCATGGCGCACACATCGCTGATGTTCACAGCTATGGCCTTATAGCCGAGATGCTTCAGGGGAACATAGCTCAGGTCGAAATGGATGCCCTCCACCAGCATGTCCGTTGTCACCACCTGATGCAGACATTCGCCACCATTGGCCGGGTCTATCACCGCAGCGTCATCACCAATACCCTTCACGGTGGAAGCATGGCCGATCTTGATCGTGGATGCGAGGCGATCGATGAGGCCGAATTCGCCTAGAGTGGAGAGTTCGGTGCGTTGGGGATCGTGGGACATGCGGCAAAGATCGGGAATGATGATGGGCGCCATGCTGCGACCCCTTCGGGTCCTAGAACTTTCACCTGCAGGAGCCAGTGGAGAGTTGCCATTGGCGCCGGATCGAAACATCTGCATGCGATCCGCAGGAACGAACCCAGGCATTCGATCTTCTGATCATCTGCTCACCTCCCCTGCTCCCAGCGTTGCTTGTACAGGCGATAGAGTTGCTGGTGATGGTCGTCCAATACGATCCGGCGGCCCTGGATATAGGCATGGCGAATGTCATTGGTGCGCATGTCCAGGGCATCTCCATTGGAAACGATAAGTGTTGCATCCTTGCCCACCTCCAGGCTGCCACAGCGATCGGCGATCCCTAGAATGCCAGCGGCATCGAGCGTAATGGCCCTCAGCGCATCTTCCGCGGAAAGGCCGTAGGCCGCGGCTGTGCCCGCGACAAAGGGAAGATTACGAAGGCCGGAAGCTTCATGCTGACCGGCATAACTCAACGCGAAACGGATGCCGCGCTCCTTCAACAGGGACGGTAACCGGTATGGCAGATCCACATCGTCCTCCGGTCGCAAGGGCAGACTATGCAAGCGGCGCAGCACTACATCGATCTTGTTGTCGCGCAGTAGATCGGCCACGCGCCATGCATCATAGCCTCCCACGATCACCAGGCGTTTCACACCTTCTGCCTTCGCAAAATGGACGGCTTCGGTGATCTCACGTGCCGCCTCGGCATGCACATACAAGATCTTGGCTCCATTGAATATGCCTCTCATCGCTTCCATGCGCAGGTCCTTCTCTGGCATGGAACGCTGCTGTGAATAGACCCTGGCCTTCCGGAAGAACGTCCTGATCCCATCCAATTTCTTGGCGCGTTCATCCTTCTTCTTACCATCGGTCTCATCTTGTTCTGCCCACCATCCTCGTCGCTCATACGCGGCAGGCCAGTTGAGGTGGATGCCTTCATCCAGTTTCACGGTGGCTTGATCCCGATCCCACGCATCCAATTGTACAACGGAACTGGTACCACTGATCACAAGGCCCCTGGGCACCACCTGCGCCATCAACACACCGTTGGAGCGTACGGTGGGTATCACCCTGGAATCCGCCTTGTACGCGGAAATGGTGCGAAGCTCCGGCTCCATTGCCCCCACATCCTGATGATCCCGGCTGGCCCGTATGGATTCGATCTCGATCAAACCGATGTTGGAGTCCATCCCGATGAAGCCAGGATAGACATGCTGTCCACGCACATCGATGGTGGTGTCGTAGGCGCTGCGCACACCGTAGGCATAGCCGACATGATCGATGCGGCCTTCCCGAAAGCCCACCGCTCCTTCGTCGATCACGCGGCCATCGCCAACATGTACGGTGCCCCCTGTGATCAATACAGACCGGGTTTGTGGCGAAGCAGGAGGCGGCTGTTGCGCGACCGCCAGGAGCGGCAGTAGAAGGATCAACGAAAAGTTGGTGCGCATCAGCGATTGGCGCAAAGACCTATTCATGCTTATGATCCTCTGTTCCATCACCGATATCATCGCAATGCCATTGTGGCTCCTGATCGCGTTCGGCCTTTCGCTTCGGGCCATCCTGTTCGGCGGCCAGCATAGCACGCGCAAGCCTGTCACGTTCAGCGGTGATCAATGCTCGCTGCGCAGCATCCTTTTCCAGACTGAAATAACAGACTCCATCCACATAGGTGCGTTGTACCCTGGCCTGGATGCTCAACGGATGCGCCGTCCATAGAACGAGATCCGCATCCTTGCCTGGTTCTATGGTACCCATGCGATGATCCAGTTTCAACATGCGTGCAGGATTCAAGGTCACCATTTTCCACGCCTCCTCCTCTGGCACGCCACCGTACTTCACCGTCTTGGCCGCCTCCTGGTTCAACCGGCGGCACATCTCCGCATCATCGCTGTTGATACCTGTTCGCACCCCATGCATGTGCATCAAAGCGGCATTGTAGGGTATGGCGTCATACACTTCCAGCTTGTACGCCCACCAATCACTGAAGGTGCTGGCCGACACGCCATGCCGTTGCATCTTGCCCGCCATCTTGTACCCTTCCAGGATGTGCGTGAATGTGTTCACTTTGAAACCCATGCTGTCTGCGACCTGCATGAGCATGTCGATCTCGCTCTGCACGTAGCTGTGGCAGGTGATGTGACGTTCTCCTAGCAGGATCTCCATGAGCGCTTCGGCACGCAGATCACGACGTGGTGCGGGTGTTCGTTCACGTTCTTTTGGGCGCAAGGCCCGCCATTCCTGCCACGCTCTCTCCTGGTCCATCGCACGGTTGAACACATCATAGTAAAGCTGCTCCACACCCATGCGGGACTGCGGGAACCGTGAACTCTGTCCCCAGTTGCTTTGTTTCACATTCTCGCCAAGGGCGAACTTGATGTGCTTGGGCGCATCAGGGATCAGCATACTATCCGCAGGCATCCCCCAACGCAATTTGACCACCGCACTCTGGCCACCCACCGGGTTGGCGGATCCATGCAGCAGCTGAACGGTCGTGACCCCACCGGCGAGTGCACGGTAGATATTCACATCATCCGGGTTCACCACATCGCCGATACGCACTTCGGATGTAACATGATGGCCGGACTCGTTCACTCCTCTGGAAATGGCGATATGCGAGTGCTCATCCACGATGCCTGTGGTCAAATGCATTCCCCGGCCATCGATCTCATTCACGATCGGCTTGTTCCTGCCGGGAAAGAGGCTGTTGAGATCGAGCGATGCACCTACGGCCTTGATCTTCCCTTCATGCACAAGCACATCGGCATTGTGCAGGATCCCGGAGGGACCGTTGGTCCACACTGTGGCATTACGGAATACGATGGTCTCCCGCTGCGGCCGCTCCACCCAGCCGAACCCCGTAAGCGGATGATGCATTGGCCCGAGCACCGGTACAAGCCTGGTCTGGCGCGATCGATCCATCGGTCCGGGCCTGTCCTTCCCTTTTGACGCCTTGCGCAACGCGCTCCATGCGAACCACTCCCCTCCTGGCCGCTGCCCCTGCCCTTCCCAAAGACCTCCATCACGGTGGATGGTGCCCGAAAGACGTGTTATCGATGCTGGGTCCTCCCTCGTGGGGAAGGCCATGCTGATGATGGTACCATGCCTGTCCAGCTTCACCTTCATCTTCAAACTATCCACCTCCCCTTCCCTGCGCACAAAAGCCTCCGTGCGGCCATCCTTTTCTGTGACATCGAGCACATGTATACCTGTTCCGAGATTAAGATCGTAGGTGCCAGTGAGTTTCACGAGCTCCACATCCTCCAATACGTACCGCTTGCCTCGTACCCAGTTCTCGTGGATCTTGTTCTTTTCATCCAGCAGGTGAGCGGAGGTGATGAGCAGGTTGGCGAGCATGCCTTCCCGCAAGGCACCGATCCTATCATCGAGGCCGAACAAGCGCGCGGGATCCGTGGTGAATGCCTCGATGGCCCTAGCGCTGTCCAGGCCGCACACCACCATGCGCCGCAGATCCCGCCACAATTCCTTCAGGTCCTTCCGGCCATGGGTGGTGAAGGCGAAAGCGACCTTCGCGCTATCCAGGAACGCTGGAGAAAAGGGCGCGTATTCCCAATGCTTGTACCTCGCATAGGAGATCTCCTGCGCATCGAACGGATCCTGTACATCATAGGCCTCCGGAAGGTTTACGGGCACGATCAAGGGCAATCCTGCGGCCGCTATGTCCGGCAGGCGTGCATATTCATCACCCACGCCTTTGATGATCGCCGGCAACTCGAACTCCTGAAGGATCCTGGCCCACCGCAAGACCTCGTTGCGATCACCGGCCTCCATCACCATGCGGCCGCGCATCTGTGTGGAGATCTCCGAGAGCACCGCATCGGTCTGTTCCGGTCGCGGCTGCCCTGCTACCCAACGCGCATCATGGAAGGTCTGCCTGATCAGGGCTATCGCACCCATCTGCGAAGTTGGGTAGCGGTCCGGAGAACTTCCTTTGCGAAAACTGAAATGGGCCGCGAGATCGGGTTGGATCACAGACCTGCGCAGATCCTCATCGTCCAGGATCAAGGCCGCCGATGTGCCGCGTACGATCCCATCCATACGGTGGGTGTATATCGTGCCGAAACCAGCCTTCCGGAGTTCCTCTGCCTTCTTCTCATCGGTGCGAACCAGAACATGTGCATGCGCATCCGCACGCAAGGCCCCATTCCAATGCCGGGCTCCCTTCCACTCGCTCCTGCGCTCCTCATCGGTACTTGCCGGGAGCCCCAGATCACTGTATGGCTCGATGAGTGAAGGCCAGATGTGCATTCCTTTGAGATCCCGCACCATCGCACCTTCCGGCACCTTCACCTTCTCCCCTACGGCCAGCACCTTACCGTCCTTGATGACAAGTGTCGCCTTCTGTAGAACGGTGTGCGGATCCACGTGCACCACAGCATTGGTGAAGGCGACCAATTGGGGCGCGACATCCTCCACATGGCCCGCAGGCGGAATGCTTTGAGGCGTGGACCGCAGTGCGAGGAGAAGGAGTGCTGATAAAAGAATAGACCGCATCTGAGGCGGCGAAATTATCCGTTGACCTGGCACTGACGAGATCTGTTGTGACAGGTGATCAAGAGCTTGATGTGTGGAACCTGCCGCATGCTCACCGCCATCCCCTGGCGGCCCGGTATTGGAACACCCTCTATCTTTCCCGCCGTGCCGCGGAACACATTGCGCAAGACACCCGATGCCCTCCTGATCATCGGGGCGGTTCTCCTGCTGGCAGTAGTGCTCACCTGGCTCATACCCGCCGGCGAATTCCAAAGGACCACCGAGGGCACACGAACGGTGGTGGTGCCTGGGACCTATGAGCGGGTGGAGTCCTCGCCCGTGCCCTGGCATGGGCTCTTCACCGCACCGATCAAAGGCTTCACGGACCATGATGCAGCGATGATCATCGCCTTTGTGCTGTTGATCGGTGGTGCTTTCGCCGTACTGAATGCCACCGGCGCCATAGAGGCGCTGCTCTTCAAAGTGCTGCGCATGGCACGGGACAGGCCTTCCAGAAAACGCCTGGTGATCCCTATGCTCATGACGGCCTTTTCCATGGGTGGCAACACTTTCGGCATGTCGGAGGAGGTCCTTGTCTTCCTTATGATCACCATACCTCTGGCGCGCAGCATGGGCTGGGATGCCATCGTAGGCGCGGCCATCCCTTTCGTGGGTTCTGGTGTCGGCTTCTCGGGGGCCGCGTTCAACCCCTTCACGGTGGGTATAGCTCAGGGTTTGAGCGAACTGCCGCTTTTCAGCGGTTGGGAGTTCCGCATGATCCTTTGGGCCACACTTACCACGATCGCGATCGTCTTCGTGATGCGCTATGCCATGAAGTTGGAAAAGGACCCGCGGAACAGCCTGTTGCACGGCATAGCGAAAGGGGAAAGCACCAGCACGGAGATCACCGAGATCCCTCTGACCGGCCGCCGCATTTCCGTGATCATCCTGTTCACCATCACCATCGGGCTGTTGATCTATGGCGTGAACATTTGGGATTGGTATATCATGGAGATCGCCGGTCTTTTCACCGCAATGGGTGTATTGGCCGCGGTGCTTGGTGGACTGGGTGGCGACCATGCGGCAAAGGCCTATGTGCATGGCGCCCGGGAAATGGTGGCAGCCGCGATCCTCATCGGGCTTAGCAAGAGCGTGCTGATCGTGATGCAGGAAGGGCGCATCATCGACACCGTGCTGCATGCGCTCAGCGGCTCCATTAGCGGTCTTCCATCCACTATTTCCATACAGGTGATGCTGATGGTACAGTTCTGCCTCAACTTTTTTGTGCCCAGTGGCAGTGGCCAGGCGGCCCTCACAATGCCGATCATGTCCCCACTGGCCGATCTGTTGCAGGTGCCCAGGCAGGCGGCGGTACTCGCCTACCAGTTGGGCGATGGTCTGTGCAACTTCATCATACCCACCAGCGGTGTCACCATGGGTATCCTCGCCATCGCAGGCATACCCTATGGCACATGGCTCCGTTGGATCGGCAGGCTCATGTTCCTGCTTGTGATAACAGGTATGGTCTTTCTGGCCTTGGCGGTCACGGTGGTGGAGTGGTGAAAGATCCGGCGGCCCCTTACTTTTGATCCGCTCCGGTATCCGGCTATCACCATGGATGGGACCTTCCTCCTGCTGTTGCACAGCATACTTCGTTACGTGATCCTGCTACTTGTGGCGGCGGCGATCATCTTCAGTTTTCGCGGGGTCATCCTGCGCACACCGCTGCTCAACGGCCACCGCATGATCACGGTCATGGCGGTCGCTGTTGCGCACATCCAGCTCTTCCTGGGCCTGATCCTTTACATCATGCGCGGCTGGTACCAGGCGCCCACCGATACCCGTTTGGGGATCTTCTGGAAATTCGAACACATCGCATCGATGATCCTCGCGATCGCGTTGATCACCATTGGAAGGGTACTGTCCAAAAAGGCTAAGACCGAATACAAGAAGCAGTTGCTCGTCGGCATATTCTTCCTGATCGCTCTGCTGCTCATGCTGATGGCCACACCATGGCCCTTCCGGGAGGTCGGTTTCGGACGCGGCTGGATATGATCAAGTACATCCTCACCATCTTTTCGGCCCCTGCCCTGTTGCTGCTATCCTGCGGCGGCGGGAACACTGGTACGGCACCCGCCACAGAACCTCCAAGAAGCATCGGTGAAATGATCTTCGACACCCATTGCACACTCTGCCATGGCAGCGACGGCAGGCTTGGCATCTCCGGTGCCAAGGACCTCACCACATCACCTCTTGCGCGTAACGAAATGATCGCCGTGGTGACACATGGCCGCGGCACCATGATGCCATACAAGAACATATTGAAGCCGGAGGAGATCGAAGCCGTGGTGGACCATGTGCGTACCTTAGGAGGAGAAGGAGGCGAATGATCGACCCATTGGATCAGAAGACCCGCGCTGAAACTGCGGTACTCATCGGCTTGATCACCGATGAACAGGATGCCGGACAGGTGAAGGAGTACCTCGACGAACTTGATTTCCTGGCCACTACCGCGGATATCACCTCTCTGAAGCGATTCACCCAAAAGTTGCACAGGCCTGATGGCCGCACCTACATAGGGAGTGGCAAACTGGCCGAGGTGAAGCAGTGGATGGAGGAGCATGGCGCCGATTCAGTGATCTTCGATGATGAACTGACTCCGGCACAGCAGCGCAACCTGGAGAAGGAGCTCGGAAAGCCCGTGCTGGACCGGCCGCGCCTGATCCTGGACATCTTCGCCCGCAGAGCCCGCACGGCGCATGCCAAGACACAGGTGGAACTGGCACAGTATGAATACATGCTGCCCCGGCTCACCAAACTTTGGACACACCTTGAAAGGCAGCGGGGCGGCACCGGAACACGCGGTGGTGCGGGTGAAAAAGAGATCGAAACGGATCGCCGGATCGTGCGCGACCGGATCTCGTTGCTCAAAGGGCAACTGAAGCAGATAGACAGGCAGATGGCCACCCAGCGCGGCAACCGCGGAAAGCTGGTGCGGGTGGCGCTGGTGGGCTACACCAACGTGGGCAAGAGCACGCTCATGAACATCCTCAGCAAGAGCGATGTCTTCGCTGAGAACAAACTTTTCGCCACACTGGACACCACGGTGCGCAAGATCGTGCTCGGCAACCTGCCTTTCCTTGTATCCGATACCGTGGGCTTCATCCGCAAACTACCCACACAGTTGATCGAAAGTTTCAAGAGCACACTGGATGAGACCCGGGAGGCCGATCTGCTGTTGCATGTGGTGGATATCAGCCATCACAATTTCGAAGAGCAGTATAACACAGTGAAGCATACGCTCGAAGAGATCGGTGCGGGTGATAAGCCGGTTATCGTCGTCTTCAACAAGATCGATGCATATGACCCCGCGCCGCATGATCCAGATGACCTTGCGCCCAAGCGGGTGGACCAATACACGCTGGAGGAACTCAAGGAACAATGGATGGGACGCATGCAGGGCGTGGAAACGATCTTCATCAGCGCTGCGAAACGTCAGAATCTTGATGGTCTGCGAAAGCTTCTTTATGAACGCGTGAAGGAACTGCACATCGCCCGTTACCCCTATGAGAGCGATCTTCTTTTCAAGGATAGTTATTTGGAAGAACAGGGAGAGGTTGGAGTAGATGGGGTTGAGGATTGAGATAACGAGGCTATTCGGGTCCTGAAGACCACAGAGGCACGAGAGAGGGAAGGCTGATACCTAAAGAATTCAACCAGCGTTCCGTTGATGTTATAAGCACTGCCGCTTCTGCCGGGAGTGACTTTGGGTGTTGTTTCGCACCCGCATCGGCTGTAGGAAAAAGGATCACGTGGCGGCGAGAAAAAAGGCGAGAAAGAAAAAGAAGAAGCAGGGTGGCAGTGGTATGTCGTTCCTACTGAAGGGGCTGTTGTCTCTGGTCGCTTTCGCATTCCTTTCCTTTCTTCTACTTCTTCAACTGGTGCGCAGCGGCACATTTGGAAAGCTGCCCGGAGAGGAGGAACTGCGATCCATCCGGCATGAGCAGGCCACATTGGTACTGGCGAAGGATGGTACGGTGATCGGCAAGATCTTCGCGAAAGACCGCACCAACGTACGATATGAGGATCTTCCACAACACCTCATCCATGCACTGGTAAGTACAGAGGACGCACGCTTCTTCACTCACGAAGGCGTGGATGGGCGGAGCTATCTGCGCGTTTTCTTCCGCACGCTCGTCGGCCGGGATCGCAGCGGAGGCGGTGGCAGCACCATCTCCCAGCAGATCATGAAGAACCTCTATGGCCGCGGGGATCACGGGCCGCTGACCATTCCGGTGAACAAGATCAAAGAGGCACTCATGGCGCAGCGCCTGGAGCGCGTGCTAAGCAAGGAGGATGTGCTGGTGTTGTACTTCAATTCAGTGCCTTTCGGAGAAAATGTCTTCGGCATCGAAGCCGCATCCCAACGGTATTTCAGCAAACCAGCCCGGGAACTGAAGGTGGAAGAAGCCGCTGTATTGGTGGGCATGCTGAAAGCGAACACCACCTACAATCCCCGCCTCAGACCCGAAAATGCGAAAGGCAGGCGCGATGTGGTGCTGGCCCTGATGCATGAGCACGGCCATCTCTCCCAAGCCGAAACGGATAGTCTGAAAAAGCTGCCTTTGACGCTGGATTACAGCGGCGGAGATGCCTATGACATCTTCGGCTATTTCGTAGCACGGGTGAACGAGGAGGCGCGCACTATCCTGAAGCGACTTGGCGGCGATAGCACCACCTATAACGTGGAAAAAGATGGCCTGCGGATCAACACCACGATCGATCCATTCCTACAACGTACCGCACACGATGCCATACACAAGCATCTATCGACCATGCAGCCGAAGCTCGATGCGGAGCTTAAGAACCGCAAGGCCCGGGCGGCCTGGGAAAAGAAGATGGCCTCCCGAGGGGGCGGCCGCTGGAAGGAAAATGCCAGGCAACCGCGCGAGATCTATGATCATAAGGCACGGCGTGTGGATACATTGACATATCGTGACAGTCTCTGGCACTACCACCGGCTATTGCATGGTGCGGTGCTCATGATGGAACCGGCAGGCGGGGAGGTACGCGCGTGGGTGGGTGGTAACGACCATCGTTTCCTGCCCTATGACCTGGTGCGCGCGCGCCGCCCGATAGCCAGTACGATAAAGCCGGTGATCTATGCCGCAGCGCTTGAACGAGGTTTCGGCCCATGTGACTACCTGAGCAATGAAAGGCGTTCGTACGAAGAGTATGATGATTGGACGCCCGACAATTTCGACCGCGACACCACCGAAGGCGAAGTGGCCATGTGGCATGCCCTTGCACGTTCACTCAACCGGCCAACCGTGGATCTTTACTTCCAGACCGGCCAGGACACGGTACGCCAGACGTTCGAACGGTTGGGACTTCCATCCAAACCAGTGGATCACCCTGCTGTATCACTCGGAGCTGCGGACATCGCCTTGATGGAGATCGTACCTGCCTATGGCGCATTCGCGATGCGGGGGCAGCGCGTGGTACCACGGCTTATCACATCCATTACCGACGCACAGGGCAAGGTGCTATACAAAGCGAAAGAAGGGTCCACCATACAAGCATTATCCCCTGCGGCCGCCGCGGGCATAACCGCCATGCTGCAGCGGGCTATAGACCAGGGTACCGGTGCGCCTTTGCGCAGCAGGTTCGGAATAAAGAGTGCACTTGCCGGAAAGACCGGAACCTCGCAGGAACATGCCGATGCATGGTTCGTGGCGTACACTCCAGGGCTGGTGATCGGCACCTGGGTGGGCGCCTTCGATCCGGCGATCCATTTCACCAGTGCGAATGGAACGGGAACGCAGCTGGCCCTGCCCATTGTAGGACAGGTGCTGAAAGTGATCGGATCCAAGCCGGAACTGCGCAGAAGCTATCTTACAGAGTTCGACTGGCTGGCGGATCATGTTATCGACCTCGAGTGTGCGCCGGTACGCACCCGTAGCGCCTTCGATCAACTGCTCCACGATGTGTTCGGACCAAAAGAGAGGAGGCGGGATCGCGATAGCACGCGTGTTAAGGATCGGAACTTCTTCGACAGGTTGTTCCGGAAGAAGAACTGAATCAACTGAACTCCTGCATATCGCACAATCTGCGGTACTGCCCGCCTGCTTCATAGAGTTCCGTATGGGTGCCGCGCTCAATGATCCTTCCATCCTGCATCACACAGATCTCATCGCAGTGCTTGATCGTGCTCAACCGGTGCGCGATCACCAGACTGGTACGGCCTTCCAACATCTTGTAGAGCGCCTCCTGCACCAGCCGTTCGCTTTCGGTATCCAGTGCGCTGGTGGCCTCGTCCAGGATCAGGATCGGTGGGTTCTTCAGCACAGCACGCGCTATGCTCAGTCGCTGCTTTTGTCCACCGCTCAACCTGTTGCCTCCATCACCGATATTGGTCTGGTATCCGTTCTCAAGCAGCGTGATGAATTCATGCGCGTTGGCGATGCGTGCCGCTCGTTCGATATCCGCCTGCGCCACTCCCGGGGTACCGAAGGCGATGTTGTTGGCAACGGTATCATTGAAGAGGATGCTGTCCTGGGTAACGATCCCCATCAATGCCCGCAGATCCTCGATGCGCAGGTCCCTGAGATCATGCCCATCGATCAGCACCGAACCGCTGGTGACATCGAAGAACCGCGGCAGCAGGTTCGCAAGGGTGGTCTTGCCGCTGCCACTGGTGCCCACCAGGGCCACACTGCGCCCTTTGGAGATCGTGAGCCGGATCTCCTGCAGCACCGGCCGCACCAGGTGCTCATCCACCGTGATCAGTTCACCATAACTGAAGGAAACATCCCTGAATTCGATGGCCTTTTCGAATGATCGTATCGGCGTGGCATCCGGCTTTTCCTTCACGGTATTCTCCACCGCGAACAACTCGAAGATGCGCTGCGAGCTGGCCGACCCACGCACGATCATGGAATAGCCTTGCGAGAAGCCTTTGATCGGCGCCAGCAATTGGGAGAAGATGATGATGAAGCCCAGGAAGCTGTCGCCCGTGAGCGTGGGTTCGGCACCCAGCACATAGGAACCGCCGATGTAGGCTACGGCCGCCATGACCGCCGCACCCATCGTCTCACTCAGCGGTGAAGCCATGTCCTGCCGGTCCACCATGGAGATCATGGACCGTGTGAGCAGCTCATTCTCCCGTTCAAAACGACGCTTCATGTCGTTCTCTCCATTGAAGGCCTTGATCACCCGGATACCACCTAGTGTCTCCTCCACACGGGCGAGCAGATCGGCATTCTTCTCCTGCACGCGTGAACTTTTGCGGCGCAGGCTCTTGCTTACACGTGCGATCAGCAGGCCGCTCACGGGCAGCAGAAGGAGGGAGATCACAGTCAGGTGCGGCGAGAGGGTCACCATGGTGGCCAGAAAAAGGATCACGGCGATCGGCTCACGGAACACCATCTCGATGTACATCATCACCGAGAATTCCACCACATGCATGTCGTTGGTGATCAGCGCGAGCATGTCGCCCTTACGCTCCTGCCCATGGTAGCGGATCGGCAACTCCAGCAGCTTGTCATAGATCCGCGCCCTGATGTCGCGCACGATCCTGTTCCGGAATCGCGAGATGAAGATCAGCGCCAGGTACCGGAACAGGTTCTTCATCACGAACAAGCCCACCACCAGCAGGCTGATCACCAGCAACGCACCCATGGGACCGTTGGCCTCGATAAGCTGGGTGAGCATCCAGTTGAAGGTGCCCTCAAGCCCCTCCCTGGTCCACAATTCGGCGGGCCGCTCATGCACCGCCTGCACCTGGCCAAGCAACAGACGCAGGAATGGGATGAACAACAGCAGCGATGCCAGGTGGAAGATCGTGGCCAGCAGGTTGAATACCGCATTCAAGACCGCATAGTGCCGGTATGGCGCCCCGTACCGGAGAATGCGGAAGAAGTTGTTCATGGGCTTCGGTGGCGGCTGGGCGGGCCGAAGTTAGCCGGATGCATCCGCACAGTTCCCGCAACCCGGATCACGCCGTGGAGGAACGCCTGCATGCGGGCACGTGCACAGTAACTTCGCATTCCCATGGATAGTGTGAGACAGAACAAGGTGAACAGCCTGCTACAGCGTGAACTCGCTGAGATCTTCCAACAGGAGGCGCGCCAATTCCTGCCGGGCGGTCTCATCACCGTGTCGGGTGTGCGGGTAAGCCCGGACCTCGGCCTGGCCAAGGTCTACCTGAGCTTATTTCCGGTGAAGGACAAGCAGGCCGTGATCGGCAACATCAAGGATCATTCACACCGGCTTCGTGGCGTGCTTGGCCATCGCATCGGCAAGCAGATGCGCGTGGTGCCGGAACTCATCTTCTATGTGGACGATTCCCTCGACCGGGCGGAGGAGATCGATCGATTGTTGAAGGAATGAGTTTGGGGGTTGGAGGTTGTGATAATGGTTGAGGGTTGGACGACCTTCAACATCCAGCCGCATTTAACTCCATCTTCGCACCGCGTGAAGTACGATCCGGTCAAGCGGCAGCTGGGAGTGGTGTTCAACCGCTCGCCCTGGTCGCGCAAACTCTTCTACAGCCTGCTCGATCTGCTGCTGCTCCGGGCATGGCACATACACCGCGAATTACGCAAATGGGCTCGGGACAAGCGCGATCGGCCGATCGCGATCTATGATGCGGGCGCGGGTTTCGGCCAGTACAGCTACTGGCTAAGCGGACTATCGGAAAAGTGGCAGATCACCGCGATCGATGTCAAAGAGGAACAGGTGGCCGATTGCAACGCGTTCTTCCAGAAGATCGGGCGGCCCCAGGTGAAGTTCATGGTCGGCGATGTCACCAAATTCCAGCGGCCGGAAAGTTTCGATCTGGTCGTTTGCGTGGATGTAATGGAGCACATCGTGGAAGATGAGACCGCGTTGCGCTGCTACAGCACCAGCTTGCGATCGGGCGGCATGCTCATCATCAGCACGCCCAGCGATCAGGGCGGCAGCGATGTGCACGAGGAAGGCGAGGGATCCTTCATCGAGGAACACGTGCGCGACGGCTACAACATCGAGGACATCCGCGCCAAGTGCCTGCGCAACGGCTTCAGCAAAGTGGAGGCGAAATACAGTTACGGCGCACCCGGCAAGATCAGCTGGAAGCTCAGCATGAAATGGCCGCTGCTCATGCTCAACGCAACAAAGCTCTTCTTCATCATCCTGCCGCTGTACTACCTCATCGCGTACCCGATCGCATACGCGCTCAATATCTTCGATGTACGCATGCGCCATTCCACCGGCACCGGGCTGATCGTGAAAGCATGGAAGTGAATTGTACCACTGAGCTAAGCCTGCCCAGAGCTTGTCGAAGGGTCGAGGTGTTGGGCGTGTCCCGGCCAAATTTCTCTCCTCTCCTTGGGAGAGGGGCTGGGGGTGAGGGCCGGGCCGGGCTCCCCGCTATACGGAGCGCTACACTCCTCGCTGCGCTGCGGGGTGCCGCTCCTATCCCTACCGCGCTCGCGCATTGCATCATGATCCGGCGCGGACCACAGATCCGATCCGGGAAATGAACCTCCCCTTCCTCTTCGCCCGCCGATACCTTCTGGCAAAGCGATCGCAGAACGCGATCAACGTCATCACACTCATCAGCATTGTGGTGATCGCGGTGGTCACGGCGGCCATGGTGGTGGTGCTCAGCACACTCAACGGCATCGCCGAACTGGTCGATTCCATCTACAGCCCTTTCGATCAGGATATCACCATCACTCCTGCCGAAGGCAAGACCTTTCCTCGCGAAGCGGTGGATCTGCAGGCCATCCAAGCGTTGCCGTATGTGCATCGGTCCAGCTGGGTGATCGAAGAGAACGTGTTGTTGCGCAGTGGTGACCAGCAGGCGGTGGCAACGATCAAAGGCGTGGAACCACAATATCTGGAGATGAGCCGCATGGAGCATCATCTCTTCACGGGCAACGCACGGCTCAAGGGAGCCAGCGGGCCAACGGCCATCCTCGGCATCGCATTGAAGGTAGATCTGGATGCACCACTCGATGACGGCATTTTCACTCCGTTGGAGATCAGCGCACCGATCAGGGGCAGACGCCTCAGCCGGTACCAACAACAAGCCTTCGAACATACCGCCGTGGCTGTGAGCGGAGCCTTTTCCATGAACCTGGAGTTCGACTCCAAATACGCGGTGGTGCCGATCGAAATGGCGGCGGAGCTCCTGCGCTATGATACACTGGTGAACGCTCTGGAGATCCAGTTGGAGGAGCGCACCGATCTGGACCGCGCCGCAAAAGAGATCCGCCGCATGGTCGGCGAGGAATTCCTGGTGCGCACCCGTTACCAGAAGAACGCATTGATGTATCAGACCAACGAATCGGAGAAGTTCTTCACGTTCGTTGTGCTCGCATTCATCGGCCTCATCGGTGCCTTCAACATCATCGCATCACTCACCATGATGATGATCGAAAAGAAACTGGACATGCGCACACTCATGGGCATGGGAGCCACACCCGGCATGGTGCGCAACGTGTTCTTCTTTGAAGGTTTGCTCATTGTGGCAGTGGGGGCCACCGCAGGTCTTTTCCTCGGTTTGATCGTCTGCTGGCTTCAGCAAGTAACGGGCATTGTTCAATTGGAGGGATCGGTGGTGGAGGCCTACCCGGTAAAGGTGGTGGCCATGGACCTATTGGTGATCTTCGCCACGGTGCTGGCCATCGGTGTGCTGGCATCCTGGGTCCCGCTGCGTGATCTCAGTGCGCGGTTCCTGGAAGATCGGGCTGAACTGGCCGTCTGATCCCCGGTCAGGCCACAGCGGCCATGGAGTAGGTATGCACCACCTCGTCCAATATCTCTTCAAGCCTGGCAGGATCGCGCTCGGTGCATAACCGCAGGCGTACTTCCTTCACATTAGGCAGCCCTTTCAGATAGTTGCCATAGTGACGGCGCATTTCCACAACGCCTTCCCACTCCCCTTTCCATGCCAGTGAACTACGCAGGTGTTCGCGTACGGCCTCCACACGTTCCGCGATGCCTGGAGCGGGCAGATGTTGGCCGGTGGCGCGATAGTGTTTGATCTCCTTGAAGATCCAGGGATGGCCAATGGCGGCCCGCCCAATCATGACCCCATCCACGCCGTAACGATCGCGGTACGCCAAGGCCTTCTCAGGACCATCGATATCGCCATTGCCGAAAATGGGGATACGCATGCGTGGGTTGTTCTTCACCTCACCGATCAGGGTCCAATCGGCCTCACCCTTGTACAGCTGTGCACGTGTCCGGCCATGAATGCTCAATGCCGCTATGCCCACATCCTGGAGCCGCTCGGCCACCTCCACTATGTTCTTGGTGGCATCGTTCCATCCCAGACGCGTCTTCACCGTCACAGGCAGCTTCACGGCCTTCACCACCGCTGCTGTAAGGCGCACCATCTTCGGCACATCCTGCAGCAGGCATGCACCGGCGCCTTTGTTCACCACCTTGTGCACAGGGCAACCATAGTTTATGTCGATCAGGTCCGGGCCCGCAGCTTCCGCTATGCGCGCCGCCTCTTCCATGGCCTCTTCGGCCCCGCCGAAAAGCTGTATGCCCACTGGTCGTTCATGCTCGAAGAGGTCCAGCTTCTTCAGGCCCTTGGCGGCCTTTCGGATCAGCCCTTCGCTGCTGATGAACTCGGTGTACATAAGGTCAGCACCGTGCTTCTTGCATAAAGCGCGGAAGGGCGGATCGCTCACATCCTCCATGGGCGCCAACAGCAGCGGGAAGTCAGGCAGTTCTATGTAACCGATCCGAAGCATCCGGGAAAGCCCGCAAAGGTACGGAACGGTCCATTGGCGCAGGTGTTCCGGTGTTGGTGGGCCTCCGTGCCTGGAACATTGCAGGGAATGGCGCGGGCGCCCTATACCTTCGCCCCCAATTTCAACCAACATCCACGCGATGGCAACGGCAACGGCTAAAAAGAAAGCAACGGCCAGGAGCTCTTCGAGCAACGGTATCGGGAATCAGGTGAACACATTCATGCAGTATGCCGCCAAATGGAACTCCAACGAACCAGAGTTCCTTCAGGCGGTGCATGAGGTGGCGGAGACGGTGATCCCCTTCATGGAGCGCAACCCGAAATACAAGGGAAAGAAGCTCTTGGAGCGGATGATCGAGCCGGAGCGGACCATCATCTTTCGCGTGCCCTGGGTGGATGACAATGGCATCATACAGGTGAACCGTGGATACCGGGTGGAGTTCAACAGCGCCATCGGCCCATATAAGGGAGGCATCCGTTTCCATCCGAGTGTGAACTTGAGCATCCTGAAGTTCCTTGGTTTTGAACAGACCTTCAAGAACAGCCTCACCACCCTGCCCATGGGTGGAGGTAAAGGCGGAAGCGATTTCGACCCTAAAGGGAAGAGCGATCTGGAGGTGATGCGTTTCTACCAGAGCTTCATGGCTGAATTGTGGCGGCACATCGGCCCCGATACGGACGTGCCCGCCGGTGATATCGGCGTGGGTGCGCGCGAGATCGGCTTCATGTATGGCATGGACAAGCGCCTGCGCAATGAATTCACCGGCGTTTTCACCGGCAAGGGGCGCAGCTGGGGTGGCTCTCTTATCCGTCCCGAAGCCACCGGATACGGCTGCGTTTACTTCGCTGAAGAGATGATGAAGCGCAACAAGTTGGGCTTTGAAGGTAAGATCGTAGCCGTGAGCGGCAGCGGCAATGTGGCCCAATACGCCATCCAAAAGGCCACGCAATTCGGCGCGAAAGTGGTGACGGCCAGCGATAGTGATGGCTCCATCTTCGATCCCAACGGCATCGATGGCGAGAAGCTGGCATGGCTGCAAGACCTGAAGAACGTGCGGCGTGGCAGGATCGAAGAGTATGCGAAGAAGTTCAAGGGTGCCACCTATACGAAAGGAGCACGCGTCTGGGATGTGGTGAAGAAACTGAATGTGGCCCTTCCCTGTGCGACACAGAATGAATTGGATGCCCGGAACGCGAGGGACCTGGTGAAGAAAGGGGTGGAATACGTGGCCGAAGGCGCCAACATGCCCAGCACACCGGATGCGATCGAGGTGTTCCATGCTAACAATGTGCTCTTCGCACCGGGTAAGGCAAGCAACGCCGGAGGTGTTGCCACCAGTGGCCTGGAGATGAGCCAGAACAGCCTGCGTTTGAGTTGGACCCGCGAAGAGGTGGACCTGCGCCTGCATGAGATCATGAAGAACATCCATGGCGCATGTGTACAATATGGAAGCGATGGCAAGAAGGTGAATTACGTTCAAGGGGCGAACATCGCCGGCTTCGTAAAGGTGGCCGACGCTATGCTGGAACAGGGCGTGGTCTGATCCTCTAAAGATCCCCGGAGAGACCCTGGCCCATGGCCGGGGTCTCTCCTTTTACGCCGATCGTGGATTGCACGGGGCGGATCCTGCGGAATATCCCAGCACTCATTACTCAACCATGGGCGCAAAAGCATTGTTATCACGTTCATTCCATGCCCTGCGCATCATTGGCACAAGATCGGCCTTGGCAGCAACCGGCAAGCGATGACAGATCATCCCGGCCATGACCAAAGACCAGTGACGAACATGATGAACACCATGCCCGCCTCCAACTCATTGCCGCCAGCCACCCCCTTGAACAATGCGGCGGCCGGCCATTTCACCAAGGAGGATTACGATGAATTCCAGCGCTTGATCGAAGACAAGATCAACGAAGCTCAACATACGTTGGAGCTGCTCCGGCAGACCCTGCTACACGATCGTTCCAATGGAACCGATGATACGTACATGGCATCCAACATCCAGGAGGATGGGCAGGCCACGTTGGAACGCGAGGAGGCGGCCCGGCTAGCGGAAAGGCAGGAGAAGTTCATACAACAATTGCAGGCTGCCCTTGTACGCATACAGAACAGGACGTACGGGATCTGCCGGGTGACAGGCAAGCCTATTTCCAAGGAAAGATTACGTGTGGTTCCGCATGCCACACTATCCATAGAGGCGAAGAAGAATTGAGGTGAGAGATGCGCGGGGTGGGCCGGGTGTGATTTCACAAGATCGCATCCGGCTCTGTGCATTGTACCCATGGCCTTGTGGTCTTCCCCATTTATTGAGGCGGTCGGGGGAAACCGCACCACGATCGCAGATGCTATCCTTGCTTGCTTGCCTTGTAAAAAGCACCTTTCGAAACAGCGGCCCATGATATGCATGGGCGCCGGCATGATCACTACCAACATGCCCCAACTTGTTCAGCATCTGCGCATGCTGGGCGATGTACGTGTACTTGACCGCAACGACAGCATTGTATTGCATGTGGAGAAGCCTGTGGACATCCAGGACATTGATGACCTGGTGTGCGACGCTCTCTTCGCCGACCCCATGCTGCGTGAGGAAGCCGAGGACCACTGGACCATAAAACTGTACAAGCGACAGGATCTGCGCAAGGCCGGAGACCTGCAGGTGATCTCCAGCGGACACACCAGCAAGTACCAGGTGCGCTATCAAGCCTGACCGCTACCGTTGCCGCTGCGGCCGTGCACGTTCTTCGCATGGCGGCCAGGCGATATCCCATGGTCATTGGCGAGAGCCACCGTGTGGCAGTGGTAGGCACCGAAAAGGATGATCATGGCGGACATGAACATCCATAGCAGTACCAGCAGTACGATCTGCCCGGCACCTCCGAAGGCCTGGCCGATATCTATGAATTTGATATAAAGTCCGATCACATATCGGCCGGCGGCGAACAACACGCCGGCCAGCACCGCACCGGCCCAAACATCGCCCCAATGCACCTTTGCATTGGGAAGCACTTTGTATAATACGGCCATCACCACAACCAACATGGAAAGGGAAGTGGCCCGCCCAATGATCTTCAGCATCAACTCGGACGGCATCTCGTTACTCAACTGACGGAAGGCGAACACGATCACATTGTCGAACATCAGCGAGATCGGAAGCAGGAAGCTGAAACCCGCGAGAAGCAACAATGCGATGCCCCGCGTCACCAGTTGACGTGTGAGTCCTTTGCCCTTCTCCATCTCCACCCCCCAGTTCTTTTTGAGTCCCCGCTGTAGGGCGATGAAGGCCATGGTGGCGCTTATGACCACCGAAGCGATGCCGAAGATCTTATCCCAAATATCCGAGCCCTCCACCCCGGCTTCCTGGAACACCTCGATCAAGAACCCAGCGAGTCCTTCACCCAACAGCCCACCTGCCTGTTCCACCAGGGCATCCTTGACATGCTCATCGGAGAAGAGCGTGGCACTTACTTCCACAAGGATCACCAGAAGACCCGGGAGCGCGAAAATGTTGAAGAATGCGATGGATGAGGCGAGAACAAGTGGATCGGCCTTGCCGAAACCTTTGAGGGATCGAAGCAGCAGACGCCAATGTCTCTTCAACCCTGCATACTCTTTCGTTTCCATTTCGCCGATCATCGTCCATCGGAATAACAACACGTTATTCCAGGTATTCGTTCGATCCATCGAAAGGTACTCCGGAGCGGAGTGGAACGGATCTTGGCCTGAAGGCTGCCCATGGTGCGGTACAAGATCCACTGGGACCCAAGGATCCTGCTGCCCTGCATCCTGCTATTCCATTTGTGCACCACGGCCATGAGTCAGACCGACGAGGTCGTTGGTGATGTGGATACGCTGTTCGTGCGGGACCTTTCGCACCTGCTTACAGGTCGTGTCTACACCAGCACGAAATACAATGCGATACGGATAGGCGACCTTCAGGGGGAGCAACTTATATACAGACCTACCAACCAGTATAACATCGGTCTCGGGGCCAGCTACCGCAAATTCACATTGAATCTCGGAGTGGGTATTCCGTATCTCACTTACGTGAACAGAGAACGTCTGGGAAGGTCCAGGTACCTGGATGCTCAAGCCAACATTTTTGGAGCGGATCAGGCCACCAACCTCTTCCTGCAATTTTGGAAAGGATACCGGCTTACGGGCACCCATGCTGGATCCGCCGGCCCGACCGGAGAAGAGGGAAATGACGCTTTCCGCGATGACATTGAGCAGGCCAATTTCGGGATCAGTACGCTGCGGGTGTTGAACAGCAAGCGCTTCAGTTATCGCGCGCCGATGTTCCATGATGCCTGGCAGAAGCGAAGCCAGGGATCCTGGCTTCTGGGCGGGCACCTCACTTATTACCGGCTGCGAGCGGATTCCGCGCTGATACCAATAACAAGACAAGCTGACTTCAGCAGGGGTGCGGCCATGCGAAAGGCGGACCTTGTGGACATCGGCCCCATGGGCGGGTATACGGCCACGATCGTAGTGGACCGGCGATTCTATCTGGTGGGATCATTGGCCATTGGAGCGGGTGCCGGCTTCCAATACCGTGAATTCACATCCAGGACCTACGGGGAGAATGGCTCCTCGGGCACCTCCTGGGCACCCGTTCTTCGCGCGCAACTGCGCGGCGGGATCGGTTACAACCACCGCCGCTCGCAGATCGCCCTATCCTTCAATCACGAGCACATCCACCACATGTTGCCTTCAGATGGCATGATAGCATGGAGCGTGGGGAACATCCGGTTCAACATCGTACACCGGTTCGATCTTCCGATCCGATCCTTGGACCGCCTTTTCGTGCGTTTGAGACCCAGGACCCACCCGATCATCCACGAGGCCATACCGGCCATCAAGGAGGCCGAGGTCCAATGACATTGCCGACCACCGGAACAATGCTTGCATGCATGATCGCATGGAAAAGCGCAATGACAAGGAGCGGCACGGCAAGGAGGATGTACGCATACCATCCTCCCAGCCCAGGGAAGAGCGGAATATCACCGGTGAAGAAAGGCCGGTCTCAGAAGAGCGGCGCCAGAAGCCGGATCAGAACAACACACCTGAGACCGGCCCTGGCGGAGAATGATCAAGGCACCTGCTGGCCCCGCGTATTGGTGGGAATGACACCACCTATGTTCACCAGGATCCTGTCGCGGTCGTTCTGCTCACCAGTATAGCGGATCACACCGTCCATATCGACATCGGCCGCATCGTATCCCATGATCATGTTGGTGTGAGTGCTTCCGCCGATCAACTGGAGGATACGATCGCGATCGTTCTCACCTCCGGTGTACTTCAATACACCATCATGGTCGGCATCACCGGCCCAAAGCATCATCACTCCTGAAACATCTTTGCGGGCATCCGTGCCATGCGCGGTGAAGGCGGCGGATGTGGCATCGATCATCTCCGGCACATCCCCCAGCGTGCGCGGTGTGGCGGTCATCACCCCCAGATGATTCCTATGCCGCAGTACCACATGATATGGGCCTGGGGCCGCATTGAAGATCAATGAACCATCACCATCCGCGGCCACCACATCGCCATCGCGCTGCAGGAGTGCCTGTTGCGTGGCTACCGTGATGGCGGGATCCGATGCAGCACGTAGTTCCACACGCACCCAATCCACTATCGCATCGGAGCCGGTGACATCAAGTAACGCGGGATCCAAAGATTCATCTCCACCACCTGCCATTTGATCATTACCAAGTTGGGTGTATGGCTCCGCGCCAGGTATCAGGCCGGCCATGCGTAGATCATCCTTCATCAAACCAGCGGTCTCATCAAAGGGTCCCTCCAGGTAGACCCGGGCTTGAAGGGCGACCGATGGTGCGGTGCTGGTTGCCACGATGCGGCTCACGGTACCCTCGATGGTGTTGGCCACGAGCAACTCCCCATTGCTGTCCATTCCGAATGAGGAAATGCCCATTCCGGTCTCTTCAGTGAGCGCCTGTGTCTGCCAGCCCCCGTTCCCATCGGATGTGAGCATATGTATGCGGCCATGGCAAAAATCCGAGTAGATGTAATTGCCGATCCATTCCGGAATAGCACTGCCCCGGTACACATGGCCACCGATGATGGAACAGGATCCATCCGCATGAGAATGGGAAAAGACAGGTGCATCGTAGGAAGAGGCATCGCCACAGCCGCTGGTGTTATAGGGTGCCGGCCCCTCATAGCAACGCCAGCCGAAGTTGGCTCCACTGTGATCGTTGGCGGACCACAGATTCAACTCCTCATAAGCGCCCTGTCCAACATCCGCGATCCAAAGGGCATTGGAAGGTACATCGAAGCTGAATCGGAACGGGTTACGAAGACCACTGGCCCAGATCTCCGGCAAAGCGGTCCCGGTTTGCCCCACGTACGGATTGTCCGATGGTATGGCATAGGGCGAACCACCATGTACATCGATGCGCAACATTTTACCATGAGGCGACATAAGGTTTTGGGCCAGGTTGTCTGGATCACCGGCGCCGCCACCATCACCCAGCGCGAACCAGAGGTATCCATCCGGACCGAACCATAGATCCCCTCCGTTGTGGTTCGTGCCAGGCTGGGTCGTGGTCCATAGCACGACCTCACTCTGAGGATCGGCCACGTTGGGATCCGCGGAAACGGAGAATCTCGAAATGCGCGTACTGCCGCTCCCTGCGCCATGGATGTAGTTCACGTAGAAATAGCCGTTGGCGGCGTATGCGGGATCGAAGGTCAGGCCAAGCAATCCCTGCTCCCCGGAACCAGCTTGTACGCGATCGGTTATGTCCAAAAAGGGCTGGGTGGCCAGATCACCATTTGGCATGATGATCCGGACGAGACCAGGCCTTTCCGTAATGAACAACCGTGCATCGCCGGCGTTATCAATATCCAGGGGTCCGGAGAGTCCGGAGGCCACGAGGTTCAATTCAACATCCTGCGCAGGCAAAAGTGCCGGTATAACCAAAGCGAAGAGTAGTGTTGTCCGCATGAGTGTGAAGGATATATGGAGCCTGCGTGCCTACCCAACAAGGTGCCGCCTGCCGGTTTCGCGCTGCCTGCAACAACTTCAGGGGACCCTATCCTCCAGTAGTGGGGAAGATCGGGCAAGAACATTTCAAATGGATGTGGAATCCTGTTCCCGATCCGCCCCCTGTTCAATTGGCGGTTGGCACGGGCCGCTGCGCTGCTCTAACCGTTGCACCAGTAGCGACAGCGGGCCGGAATACTTGCGGGATCGATAAAGGGAACGGCATTGGAAAGGCGCACCTCGCAGAACCAAAAGAATCGGAAAATGAATAAGCCTTCCAAAACCTATTTGCTGGCCAGTACCATGGGTGTGGCCTTGCTGTTCACCGCGTGCTCCAGTGAGCCGGAAGATAAGCGCGACCGCATGCAGGACCGCATGGAGGATGTACGCGAGGACATGCGTGAAGTGGATACCAGCGATCGTGAAGCCTTCGAGAGCGACCGGCAGGATATCCTGAGCGATCTACGCGACCTCCGTTCGGACATCAACGATGATCTGGAGGATTCCAAGAAAGAACTTGCCGACCAGAGCACCGAAGGCGAGGTTCGTGAGCGTCATCAGCGCCTTGTGAATGAATTGGAGAGTCAGCGCAAGACCGTTGAGGACCAGATCCAGAAAGTGGAGAATGCCAGCGTACAGGAGTGGGATCAGATCCACCAGGAATCCCGGAATGCATTGGACCAGGCCGGTGCCTATTATGAGCGTGAAGGTCTGGAGCGCCGCCGTGGCCAGAATACCAACAATACCGACGCGAACAATACGAACGTGGAAGTGGACGGCCCTGCCGTGGACATCAACGACAGGGACAACAACGCACGTACGAACGACTGATACAGTTCCACTATCCGCGGCCCTTATTGGTGGTGTAAGTGGGCCGCGCAGCAACGGCATCCTCAACGGATGCCGTTGTCTTTTTTTCATACCCCCGGATCTTTGTGTGGTAAGATGCCGCTGGATCGTGTGATCGACTCCACAGATAATGATCGGACCCAGCCGATCGTAGCTCCTGTAGATCCCATTTCCAGAGTATCGAAGGTCTGGCGATGTTACCGGACCGGTGTTTGAAAGCTGTTGCCCAAATGCAAGCGATCAAACGTTCCATACCTGCGATCACGATCTTCGCCGCAGGGTCGTTCCTGCTCACCGCATGTTCCAATGAGACGGACGACCATAACGATCGGATTCAGGATAACATGGAGCGCATCCACACTGGAATGCGCGAGACCGAGACCCATGACAGCCATGCTTTCGAAAGTGACCGGCAGGACCTATTGAATGACCTGCGTGACCTCCGAGCGGATATCAATGATGACCTTGAGGATTCGGAGATCAAACTGGCCGATCCCGGACTGGATCCTGAGAAACGTGAACGGCATCATTATCTACGCAGGGAATTAATGCATCACCGGGAGATCGTGGAACATCATCTGGATAGGGTGGAAGCCGCCGAACCAGGCCAATGGGACGCTCTGGTCCAGGAATCCCAACACATCCTGGCCTCCACGGGTCAATTTTATAATGACTCGGACCTGCAAAGACGCAGAGCCATGGATACCGCTAGAACGGACCAGGTGAACGCGAACCCTCAACTCGATCTGAATAGGAACGCAGAGGAAGTGAGGTGATGATCTCGATAACAGATGATCCGGCCTTGTGGTGTTAACGGATCATCGCGCAACGGCGCCCTCCGGGCGCCGTTCGTATTTCATAGACCGAAGTAGAGCGCCAGCACCAACACACCGAATAGGTCCATCCAGAGGCCCGCCTTCACCATCTGCCGAACTGGGATCCTACCCGTTCCAAACACAATGGTCTGCATAGGCGAAGCGACCGGGAGCATGAAGCCAAGACTGGCTCCCAATGTGGCGGGTATGAGCAGTTGCTCTGCCCCAAGCCCCCAACTGGCACCAGTACCCGCAAGGATGGGGATCACCAGACTTGCCGTCGCGGTGTTGCTTCCGAGCTCACTTAGCAGGCATACTACCAATACCACGACCCCAATGAGCAGTACGGGTGGCAGAGCACCGATCCCTGTGAGCACATTGCCGAATATGGTGGACAATCCACTGCGGTCCATGCCAGCACCCAACGCGAATCCACCTCCGATGAGCAAAAGCACCCCCAGGGCACCCTGGCTTCGGCAAACCGCCATTCCATGAGGGCATCTTTTCCTTCATGGCTGCCATATGCGGGCATCAGGAACAAGGCCATGGCGCCAGCAACGGCCACGGCAGCATCGCTGATCATCACAAGACCGGTATGATGCCTCCAACCATGTAAGGTCCATTCTTCCCCCCAGCGCAGGTCATCTCCAGTGATCCACAGCAGCGCCACCACGGAAAAGATCGTCAACGCACGGATCTCATGGGTGGAAAGGGGGCCAAGATCACTCAGTTTGCGCCGGACCTCCTTTCGCTCGCCGAGCGGCACTTTGCCTGTATTGAATGCCATTCGTGTGAGCACCACCCAGGCCAGGAGCAACAGTATGAGGGTAATGGGCAGACCAAAGGCCATCCATTCGCCGAAACCAATGCTCGCACCTTCCGCATGATATTGCCGCAGGAATTCGATCAATATCAGATTCGGTGGCGTACCCACTGGCGTGGACATGCCGCCAATGGTGGCTCCGTAAGCCACGGCAAGTAGCAACGGTATGGTCATCCGCTGCCGGACATCGGCCGGAGAACTTTCATCATCCAGCAAACTCAACGCGATGGGCAGCATGACCAGGGTGGTGGCCGTGCTGTTTATCCACATGCTCAACAGGGCACATGCCACCATGATACCGAGAATGGCCCCACCCGGTGAGCCGCCTGTCCAGGAAATGATGTGGAGCGCGATGCGCTTGTGCGCACCACTCCGCTCTATAGCCAGCGCAAGTATGAAACCGCCAAGGAAAAGGAATATGATCTCCCTACCATAATGCATCGCCGTGGCAGCCACCGACTCGATGCCGAACATGGGATAGAGAACAAGCGGCAACAGTGAGGTCACCGGAAGCGGCACTGCCTCACTGATCCACCAGATGGCCATCCACGCCACGATACCGGCCATCAACGCCGGTGCATGTCCATAATGCCGCATCAGAAGAAAGATGAATGTAGCGGCAAGTGGCCCGCCGATCTGATAGATCCTTCTGGTGAATGACCGCATGCGTGCGCGAATCTATTCCGTTCGTCGATCCATGGATCCACGCCACCGGATCCCACATTGTATACCCACACAGGGACACGCTGCGGCACTATCCATCACTCCGGGCGAGTTCGTGAAGCCCTGTTTTCAACACAAGTGAGTCCAGCCGATGATGATGCTCTTCTCCTCAAGCTGGATCCGGATGGTATGCTCTTATGGTCGGCCACTGTGAATGGATCCGTGCCTGGAGTAGATAGGGCGGTAACTTTGGATGTGGATGAGGATGGCAATATCTATATCGCCGGTTGGGTTGCGACACTGGATCATTCGACCGGGCATGTGGTGGTCGCGAAATACGATCCGGATGGAACTCAACAGTGGGAGCTGCCTTTAGGTAATGCTGAACATTGGCTCCGGGTCATGCCAGCTGCCATGCGCGTGATAGATGGGAACTGCAGGTTCCTCTTCGGCTATAGGGGTAACTCAGTGAGTCTTTACCGCAACCTGCTCTTATCACCATCGGGCCAGATCCTTTCGGATGGAAGTGGACATTGCGCACAAGGTTCGTCCGCAGCGTCCTACGCGATAGATGCAGAAGGGAATGGTTACATGGGCGGACATGGCGCATGCCGATTCACCGTCTATAAATGTGGGCCGGACGGCAGCTTCCAATGGGCTTTTGTGGAACCCACCAACCTACCCGATAATACGTCTGGCGACGAAGTGACCCACATCGTGATCGGCGAAGATGGGCATGTATATGCCACTGGTCGGCACTATGGCCCTGATTTCAATGGGCCTACTTATACGAACCTCGATGTTCTAACCATAAAATTGAACGGCTCCGGAGATCTGATCTGGAGCAACCGCTACAACAACCAAGGGCTCAATAGCGGTGAGATCGGCTATGGCCTTCATGTTACTCCGGACGGTCATGTCCTGGTGAGTGGTTATTCGGGCGATCCCATACCGAGCCGGAACCTCGACTACCTGGCACTGCTGATCACACCGGAGGGTGATCTGGCCACTTCTGTCACATTCGATGGCTTCAGCGGGAAGGATTGTGCCTGGTCGATAACCGGTACTCCTGATCTGATGTACCTCACCGGCATTGCGGTGGACGAGCTGAATTTTGCGCATACCATAACACAGCGATACGAGCTATCCACTTTTGTAAATGAACAGGTGGGTGGCATACATGCCCTCCGTGCTTTTCCAAACCCGTTCCTGGAAAGCACGTTGCTGCAATTCGACCGGAACATGCCTGTTGGATCCAGTCTGGAGATCCTCGACGCCACGGGCAGGTCCATTGCGAGTTGGTCTGTGGAAGGCGAGGAACAACTGCTGCTTGCAAGCGCAATGCTACCCGGCAATGGTGTTTATCTGGCGCGGCTTCTCATTAATGGAACTTCCCAGGCCGTGTTGCGCCTTATTCATCTGGAATGACCCAATTCTACCAGATCGATCCACATGAAGAACCTACTGCTCATTCTGGCGCTACTTCCTTTATCGCTTGCTGCCCAATCATGGTGTGCTCCGGATGCGAATTGGAAATTCTGGATGTCCCAGATGAGTTACGATTTTCAGCGCCATATGTGGTACGAGTCCGATGTCACCATCAATGGTCAGGAGGTACAGCATATCGCAGTTCGTGATTCCGGCCTTATGATGGGGGTACAACAAGTGCATGAATGGTACTTCTACACCGTACGCATTGGCGATGCGGTGCTTTATCGCGGATCCGAAACCCAGATCTGGGATACGTTGTATTACTATGGTGTGCCTGGTGAACGTTGGTGGCCGATCGATGCACCTGATCCTGCGTGTCCGGAATTTCTTGGAATGCTGGAAATCGTAGACACTTGTTCCATTCAAATGGATGGCGTGACAAAGCGAATTTGGGAGGTGGCAAGCCTCGACGCCGATGGATCAGTATCTCCAGGTACCAATAAGGACCTTGTAGAAGGCATCGGTATGGTCCCATTCCATCCAACACCCTATTTCTGCGACATGATCGTGGAATGGTACCTGGTGACCTTCGTATCCTATTCCGACCATGAGCTCGCCTTCGATGCATGGCCGGATTGGTCAGATTGTATGGACATCAGCACCTCCATGCCTGAAGTGAAGGGGGAACAGCTCCCTGTCATATACCCGAATCCCAGCACCAATGGTTTCCATTTGTCTGGATCCTTCGGCCCAGGCACTGAGGTCTCATTGAGCGATGCGGCCGGGCGAGTGGTCCTAACGCGCAGTCTCATAGGTAGCAAAGCCTTTATGGAGGTATTAGAACTACCCGCAGGGCTCTATAACGTCCGCATCATTCAACAGGAAAAAGGTGTTCATGTTGGAAGCTGGATACGCATGGACTGAACAGATCACCCGTTCTTGTACCGCATGCAGGTGAATCCTCGATCCAGCTTCAGCACCGCCAGGAACGCCTGCTGCGGTACCTCCACGGTTCCGATCCAGCCGAGGCGGCGGGACAGGTCCTGCTGCATGCGCTTCTTACCCTCCTTCTGCTTCTCCAAGAGTTTGCGCTTCCGGCTGATGTCACCGCCGTAGCACTTGGCGGTAACGTCTCCCGCAAAGCGGGAATTCGCCCGCGGCTCAACTGCTCAATCCAACTTCAGCACCGCCAGGAACGCCTGCTGCGGCACTTCCACCGTTCCGATCCCGCCGAGGCGGCGGGACAGGTCCTGCTGCATGCGCTTCTTACCCTCCTTCTGCTTCTCCAGCAACTTGCGCTTACGGCTGATGCCACTTCCGTAGCACTTGGCGGTAACGTCTCCCGCAAAGTGGGACTTCGCCCGCGGCTCAGCTGCTCAATCCAACTTCAGCACCGCCAGGAACGCCTGCTGCGGTACCTCCACCGTTCCGATCTGGCGCATGCGCTTCTTACCCTCTTTCTGCTTCTCCAGCAGCTTGCGCTTACGGCTGATGTCACCGCCATAGCACTTGGCGGTAACGTCCTTCCGTAGGGCCTTCACCGTTTCGCGGGCCACGATCTTGGCACCGATCGCCGCCTGGATCGGTATGTCGAACTGTTGGCGCGGCAGAAGCTCCTTCAGCTTGCTGCACATCTTCTTGCCCAGCTCGTGCGCGTGATCGCGGTGGATCAATGCGCTCAAAGCATCCACCTTTTCGCTGTTGAGCAGGATGTCCAGCTTGATCAGGTCGCTTTCCTTGTGACCGATCGGGTGATAATCGAAACTGGCGTAACCCCGGCTGAGTGATTTCAACTTGTCGTAGAAGTCGAACACCACTTCGCCCAGGGGAAGCTCGAAGGTGAGTTCCACACGATCCGTGGTCAGGTAGGTCTGGCCTACGAGAATGCCGCGTTTCTCTATGCAAAGCGTCATGATCGCGCCGGTGTATTCGGCCTTGGTGATCACCTGCGCTTTGATGTACGGCTCCTCGATCTTGTCAATGTGCATCACCTCGGGCAATTCACTAGGGTTGTGCACTTCGATCACATCACCATTGGTCTTCGTAACGATGTATCCCACGTTCGGCACCGTGGTGATCACCGTCATGTTGAACTCGCGCTCCAACCGTTCCTGGATGATCTCCATATGCAGCAGCCCCAGGAATCCGCAACGGAATCCGAAGCCAAGAGCCGCACTGCTTTCAGGGGTCCAGGTTAGACTGGCGTCATTGAGTTGCAGTTTCTCCATGGCATCGCGCAACTCCTCATACTCATCCGTATCCACGGGAAAGATGCCGGCCCATACCATCGGCTTCACATCCTCAAAACCCTTGATGCCCTCCGCACATGGCCGATCCTTGTGTGTGATGGTATCGCCAACCTTCACTTCGCTGGCCGTTTTGATCCCGCTGATGATATAGCCAACATCGCCTGCCTTCACTTCCGGGCGCGGACTGATCTGCATTTTCAGAATGCCTACTTCATCTGCATCGTAGACAACTCCGGTGTTGAAGAATTTCACCTTGTCACCCTTGCGGATGGTGCCGTTCATGACCCGGTAATAAGCGATGATCCCGCGAAAACTGTTGAACACGCTATCGAAGATCAAGGCCTGCAAGGGGCCATTCGGGTCGCCTTTTGGAGGGGGTATCCGCTCCACTACGGCCTCCAGCACCTTGTCCACGCCCAGGCCTGTTTTGCCACTGGCGCTGAGTATCTCTTCGCGCTTGCAACCCAACAGGTCCACGATCTGGTCCTTCACTTCCTCGGGATTCGCGCTAGGCAGATCCATTTTGTTCAGGATCGGGATGATCTCCAGATCATGCTCCAGGGCCAGGTACAGGTTGCTTATGGTCTGTGCCTGTATGCCTTGGGTGGCATCCACGATCAAAAGTGCCCCCTCGCAGGCGGCGATGCTCCGGCTCACTTCATAGCTGAAGTCCACATGGCCGGGTGTGTCGATGAGGTTGAGGATGTACTTCTTCCCATTCAGGGAATAGTCCATCTGGATGGCCTTGCTCTTGATCGTGATGCCGCGCTCGCGCTCCAGATCCATATCATCCAGATTCTGGGCCTGCATGTCGCGGTCGGCGATGGTCCCGGTCATGTGCAGCAGACGGTCGGCCAATGTGCTCTTTCCGTGGTCGATATGGGCGATGATGCA
>JAEZCB010000177.1 GCA_023412755.1 Bacteroidota bacterium | reverse complement strand
TTCCTTCACCGTTCCTTCAGCCTGCAACACGAATTCCCGGCCCAGGGCATTGGCCTTTGCACACAGTGCCGCATCGCGCTCCATGTTGAAGCTGAGTTGTGTGATGCCGTAACGATCGCGCAGGTCCACGAACGTCAGGCCGCCCATGAAGCGGATGCGCTGTACCCAGCCCGAAAGAGTTACTTGCTGGCCAGAATGCGTGAGGCGGAGTTCGCCACAGGTGTGTGTACGGTACATGATGTTCTATACAGGGGGCGAAGTTACCGGCATGGCTTCATGACCGTTGTTGTATGGTCGGGGCTTTTCGTGCATAAGACCTTAAAATGGATATTTGCCCTGTAACATGTGGGAACATCTGGATATCTGGTTGCTGCTGGCAGGGCTGGGGATCTTTCTGTTCGGCATTCGTTTGATCGAGGATTCCATCGCCAAGCTTGGCGGCCGCGGTTTCAAAAACCTTGTGCGTGAAGGAACGAGCACGAGCCTGCGCGCCATCCTTACCGGCACATTGGCCACGGCCGTGCTTCAGAGCAGTTCCGCAGTCACCTTGATGGTGCTGGCCTTTGTTGGTGCGGGTATCGTTGGGTTGGTGGGTGGCATAGGCGTGGTGCTGGGCAGCAACATAGGCACTACGGCAACAAGTTGGATCGTGGCCACCATCGGGTTCAAACTGGATATCGAGGAAATGGCGCTGCCCTTGATCGCCATAGGAGGCTTGATCTTGATCTTCCTCGGCAAATCCCAGCGTTACCATCAGGTAAGCCACTTGCTGGTGGGGTTTGGATTCCTATTCCTTGGATTGGATCACATGAAGGATAGTGTGGCCGCCTTCACCGATCACATCGATCCGGCCATGCTTGTTGATGCCACACCGGTGCACTTCATCCTCCTGGGCCTTTTGCTCACCGCGGCCATGCAAAGCAGCTCCGCCACTGTGGCCATACTTCTTACCGCTTTGTATGCCGGCCTGTTCGATCTGCGTGAAGGCGCGTTCGCTATCATTGGTTGCAACGTGGGTACCACGGTCACCGGTTTCCTCGGTGCACTGGGCGGCGCGGTGGTAAAGAAGCGCCTGGCATGGTCCCACCTGGCATTCAACGTTATCGCCGCTTTGCTGGCATTGATCGCCTTTCCGCTTTACATGCGCATTATTCTGCTATTCCTTGGCGAAGCTGCGGATCCTGTGATGGGTCTGGCGCTGTTCCACACGCTATTCAATCTGGCCGGTGTGCTGTTGGTGGCTCCGTTCACCGCCCGGTTCGCCAGACTCGTGGAGCGGCTGGTGCCGGAGAATGAAGATCGGCATACCTTTTATATCGGGGAGATCGCACCGGATGTTCCAGAGGCCGCAGTGGCCGGGATACAGAAGGAGGTCTGGGGGTTGATCGTAAGAACCCTGGCACACCACCTTCAGTTGTTGGAGATCGAACCTTCCCTGGTGCTGCCCCCCGATGTTCTGCGCGATCATGAGCGCGACCTGCCGGCGGATGAACGATATACCATGCTCAAAAGGATCCAAGCAGAGATCCTCACCTACGCCACGGCCGTGGAGGCACGGGAAATGAATGAGCAGGAGTCCCGCCTGCTGGATCGGGCGGTCCACTCGGCGCGGCTCACATTGTATGCGGCGAAGGCATTGAAGGATGTGAAGGCGAACCTGGATTCCTTCCTTGATACCGGGGGCATCCTGCAGCGCTATCATGCACAGCTTCGAAAGCGCATGATCGGTACGCACATGAAACTATCCCGTGTTTTGGAGAACATGCCAGAGGAGGAAAGAACGGTGCAACTGGCCACCATTCTGCGTCAGTTGGAAGTCGATGATGAAGGGGCCATGCACACGGTGAATGAGGCCACCCGCAGTGGCGACCTCAGGAGCATGGACCTGAGCACGGCGCTTCTGGTGAACCGGGCGTTGGTCCGCAGCACCCATGATCTCACCCTCGCCGTGGCGGAATTGATGCTTCCTGCCGATGCTTTTCGCACGCTCGAGCACGTGCAGGAAGTGGAGGAGGCCTTGCAAAAACGGCCCGCTCCCGAGGCCTCCGAAGGGCCTGGGCCCATCCAGCCCAAACCGCGATAAGCGAAACAGCCTGCTGCTTATGCCGGCTCCCGCTTCGACCACGCCTGCACCATGCGCAACTGGCCGAAGGAGTAGCGATCGCCGAAATGTGCCCTCGCTTCATTCAGGCCACTCTCCGGGTGCTCCTGCATCCACCCGGTGATCTCCTCGGCTGCCTCTTCGGCGATCGCCTCATGCAGTTCGATCACACCTTCGGCTATGCCACGTGCCAGGTGTCCTTCGATCGTGCTTCTGGACAAGCCCCGTTCGGCAGCGATCGCATCCGGATCCTTCCCCTCCTTGAAGAGCACGTAGGTGCGCAGGTAGGTCTCGCCTTTGATCTTTTTCGTCTTCTGTGCGGGAGCATCACCTTCTGTCCGCCTTCTCCTTTTGCGACCGCTCCGTGTGGTGAGTTCGCCCAACTCGTCCACCGCCCAAGCCTGCACTTCCTCCACCAGCCTTGTGCGTTGGGCCGAAAGTTCCTTTTCCAGTTCCGCGGGCCGGGTCACCTCCCTGTCGTTCAGTATGCAGGTGGCCACATGGCCGGCACGTGCGATCATGCCGTGCTTCTGCATCAGCATGCCATCAAGTTCGCGCAGATCATCGGCGTACTGTTTCGATCGGCTGGCCCGTTCCACGGCGGCCAGGTGCTTGAGCAGGTCCTTCATCCACCGAGGAACTATGGCGGCATAATACCCGGCACCCTTTTCGATCCTCTCCAACAGCACGGGCCTGTCCATCTCATGCACCAGACGCATCAGCTGCCCCTGGAATTTGCGCAGGTTCTCCTCCTCCGCCTTCATCTGTTCGAGCAACGCAGGCAGGGCGGTACGCATGCGTTCTTCCTCGAAGCTGGATGGATCATGCTCGCGGATGATGTTCCCGGTACGCTTGATGGCATCGGAAAGATCGAAGCAACCCAGGAGCATGTTGCGCAGATAGTACAACTGTTGTTCGCGCAGCTGTTGCTGAAGCGGCGGCTGTGCATGCCGTGCTTCCGAAAAGGCGATCACATCGCGATCGTTGGTCACCACCGCCGGATCGATCCGGGTACGCAGGATGAGCCCTTCCAGCGAGCGAAGCCGTGAGAGCGCCACATACACCTGCCCCGGCGCGAAGGCGCTGCCCACATCGATGATGGCCTTGTCGAACGTGAGGCCCTGGCTCTTGTGCACGGTGATCGCCCACGCCAGCTTGATCGGGTATTGTTCGAACGTGCCCAGCACCTCCTCCTTCTGTTCTTTGGTCACGGGATCCACGGCGTACCGTTTGTTCTCCCATGTTTCGCGTTTCAATTTGTATGGCCGGTCATCATCCAGCATGCGCACTTCGATCGTATCAGCACCGATCCGCTCCACACGCGCAAGCTTTCCGTTGAAGTACATCTTCTCGGGATCGTTGCGGACGAACATGATCTGCGCCCCGGCCTTCAAGGCGATGTTCTCCAGCACGGGGAACATCGATCGGGGGAAATCACCTTCCAACTCCGCATCATACACCCGTGCTTCGCCCGGCAGCTCCTTCAGCGCACGCTCATTGATCTCATCGGCCATGCGGTTGTGCGTGGTGAGAGTGATCACACCCTTGGTCTCCTCCGGTGTGATCATCGGACGGTAGTGCCGGTTCAGCTCCTCCACATCCTGGGCGGTGACGCGGTTCTCACGCAGGTTGTTCAGGATCCGGATGAAATGTTCGTCCTTCTGCCGGAAGATGCGGTCCAGTTCGATGTGGGCATAACCCGCTTCCTTCAGCACACGCGCCTCGAAGAAGTGCATGCTGCGGTACCAGCGGCTCAGCACATGCCACTCATCATCCTTCACCACCGGCGGTAGCTGGAAAAGGTCTCCGATCAGGAGCACCTGCGCACCCCCGAACGGCAGATCATGCCGCCGGCGAACACTGCGCATTCGGAAGTCGATCGCATCCAGCAGGTCGGCGCGCAACATGCTCACCTCATCGATCACCAACAGGTCCACATCGCGCAACACGTTTCGGCGCAAGGCGTTGAGCGGATGTTTTCGCGCCAGCCCATCACGATCATGGAAGCTACCATACTCGCCAATGTCCGCTGGCAATTTTCGCTCGGGGATGAAGGATCCGAATGGCAGCAGGAATTGGGAATGGATGGTGACCCCACCTGCATTGAGCGCGGCGATACCAGTAGGCGCGAGGATGATGTAGCGCTTGTGGGTGCTGTTGGCAAGCTGCCGCAGAAATGTGGTCTTGCCAGTACCCGCCTTGCCCGTAAGGAAGACGTGCCTGCCAGTGGAATTGATGAACTGCGCGGCCATCGCCGCCATTTCCGTGGTCTCGAGTTCCATGGTACGCTTGTCCAGCGTGCCCGCCGGAAGTGGCAAGGTATCATGGATGGATGGGTTGTCCGCAGGTGAGAATGAACGCGAGGTCTTCAGGTGGCTTGCAAGGAACATCAGGAAATTGGTGGAACGTACGGCTCCGGTGTATTGACGACTTCATCGTCACCGGCACGGCCAGAAGATATGTCGAGATCTGGATCTGCCGAAACCCGCGGCCCGGGATCTGCACATACTACATAGCATGGAATGGCGGCGGCTGGAAAGCGAGGAGCAGCTTGCGGAGATCGATGTGAACTCCCATGAAAGGGCTGCGATCATCTTAAAGAACAGCACACGATGCATACTAAGCCACATGGTGCTTTCCAGAATGAGGAGAGAGGCCGGACGATTCAAAGGATATGATCTCTACCTACTGGACCTGTTGCGCTTCCGTAGCGCTTCCAAGGCCGTGGCGGATCACTATGGTGTGGAGCACGCATCACCGCAAGTGCTGGTGGTGAAGAACGGCCACTGCGTGTATCATGCCAGCCACACTGCGATCGAACCACAGCTGCTGGAGGAGGTGCTTGCTGGCGTGGGCTGATGCTATTCCAGTATCAGCTTTTTCCGCAGGCTGCTTCCTCCGGCCTCCAGCTTCAGTACGTAGATGCCCGGCACCAGTTCCGTCACATCCAAAGAACGTTCTGCTGATAGTACGCCGGTACGCGCGATCCGGCCATCAGCAGTGAACAATTGGTAATGCACCGGGCCAGTGTAAGATGAGGAAATGATCACGTTGTCGTTCGCCGGGTTCGGATGGATCACCGTGCCATTCCAAAGGCTTTGCTCATTGATGCCCACCACCACATTGATCCATTCGCAGGCCTCGGTCCAGCAAGAATCCTGCATCTGTTCATTCCAGTACCATGCGGCCACGCACACCTGGTATTCGCCGGTTTCATCGTAATGATGGTCCTCTATGTGGCCGTAGCCCATGGTGCCATCGCCGAAGTACCAGATCATGCCATCGGTATCCATGTTGGCGGTGGCCTCGAAGAGGAAGTTGCCGTTGCCCAGGTTGGAATGGGTCATGGCCACGGCGAAGTCCGGATGGCATTCGGCACCGCCGCTAATGGTGAAGGTGTGGCATACCTCATCCACGCAATTCTCCCATGTGGCCACCAGGCAAACGGTATGTGTGCCAGCCTCGAAGAAGTGTATGGGCGAGGTATCGATGGATGTGGTACCATCACCAAAGTCCCAATGGTAGTTGATGCCGGTCTCGTTCGTAGTGCAGTTGATGAATGCCACATGGACATCGCCGATCTCCCATTCGAAACAAGCATCCAACCAGTCGCAGCCACCGCCGCCAACATTGATCCACTGGCAAGCCTCGGTCCAGCAGGAATCCTGCATTTGTTCATTCCAGTACCAGGCGGCCACGCACACCTGGTATTCACCGGGTTCATCATAATGATGGTCTTCGATGTGGCCGTAACCCATTGCACCATCGCCGAAGTACCAGATCAGCCCATCGGTATCCATGTTGGCGGTTGCCTCGAAGAGGAAATTGCCATTGCCGAGGTTGGAGTGGGTCATCTCCACTGAGAAGTCCGGATCACATCCGGCACCACCGCCAATTGTGAAGGTGTGGCACACTTCATCAACACAATCCTCCCAGGTGGCCAACAGGCAGACCGTGTGTGTACCGGCTTCAAAGAGGTGGGTGGGCGCTGTTTCGGTGGATGTCATTCCATCACCAAAGTCCCAATGGTAATTGATGCCGGTCTCATTTGGCGTACAGTTCAGAAAATTCACGGCGATACCATCCACGGACCACTCGAAACAAGCATCCAACCAATCGCAGCCACCGCCGCCAACATTGATCCACTGGCATGCCTCCGTCCAGCAGGAATCCTGGGTCTGTTCATTCCAGTACCATGCGGACACGCACACTTGGTATTCACCGGGCTCATCATAATGATGGTCTTCGATGTGGCCGTAGCCCATGGTGCCATCGCCGAAGTACCAGATCAGCCCATCGGTATCCATGTTGGCGGTGGCCTCGAAAAGGAAATTGCCGTTGCCGAGGTTGGAGTGGGTCATCTCCACCGCGAAATCCGGATCACATCCGGCACCACCACCGATGGTGAAGGTGTGGCACACTTCATCCACACAGGTTTCCCACGCCGTGTACAGGCATACAGTGTACGTGCCGGGTTCATAAACGTGCGCTGGTCCCTGGCCATCGCTGAATGTTCCATCACCGAATTCCCAGAAATGGATCACGCCAGGTTCATTCGTGCTGCAGTTCACAAAGTTCACCGTATTCCCGTTCGTCTCCCACTCGAAGCAAGCCTCCAGTTGATCGCAACCACCGCCGCTGCCCACATTGATCCATTCGCAGGCCTCGGTCCAGCAAGAATCCTGGGTCTGTTCATTCCAGTACCAGGCGGCCACGCACACTTGGTATTCGCCGGTTTCATCGTAATGATGGTCCGCGAAGGGACCGTAGCCCATGGTACCATCGCCGAAGTACCAGATCAGCCCATCGGTATCCATGTTCGCCGTTGCCACGAACAGGAAGTCGCCGTTACCGAGGTTGGTGTGGATCATTTCCACTGTGAAATCCGGATGGCATTCCGTCTGGGTGAACGCGAGACCCGAGAAAAGCCCGAAGGCCAATAGCGTAATGGAGCGAAACATTATTCTGGCTTTGTGGAAATAAGACAGAAAAAAAGTTCGGGAGGTTGCTTTGCCTGGGAACTCTTCAATCCTGCACCAACAGATACGCCGCAAGGTCCCGTGCATCCTGTTCCGTCATCGCGACCGTGGGCATGGCCGTTAGCGGATCGATCGCTTCCGGATCGTGGATCCAACGCACCAGGTTCTCCGGCGTGTTCTGCAAGCGGCCCGCGATGTAGATCTGGTGACGGAAACCATGCAATTGTGGCCCTACGCGCGCCTTCGCTTCACGGATGCCGGGGATCACATGGCAGCTGGCACAACCGTGGGTCACCATCAGGTGCCGGCCGCGTCGCGCATCGCCTCCCTCCACCACCCAATGCGCCGGATCGGGGTTGCTGTGGAAGCCCCGGCCGAACAAATGGAAGAGCATCGCCAGGAGCATCAGCATGCCCACAACGCCCAATGCTATGTTCACCGGATTCTTCATGCGCGTTCGTTGGCGAGTATCGCGGTGTGATCCACCGATGTGCGCTCCAGCCAGAAGGCGAGCACGATCGCGGCGATGATCGCATAGATCATGCAGGCTGGCATCCACATGATCAAGCCGGCAAGTTGTTGATCTTCCAGCGCGGAGATGTTCCAGGAGAGCGTGCGGCCTTCATATGTGCTGTACCAGACGCTCTGCGACAGCGCCATGAATACGCCGAGCACGGTGGCGTGCAGCGAGGTGAAGAAGAGGTACAAGACCGCACCAACGCGCGACAGACGCAGGCGGCTCACCGGGTCCAGGAGCACGCGCCAGAAGAGGCATGCGGTGATCAGGAATGTGAAGTGCTGAAAGTCGTGGAAGAGTTCGTTGCGCAAGGCCGATTCATAAAGTGATGGCAAATGCCAGATCCAAAGGGTGAAGGCGAACAGGCCCCAGAGCACCAGCGGTTGCCAGAGTAGGTAGGTGACGGTCTTTCCGCTGCGATCCCGATTCCAGTAGTTGCCGAATCTGCGGCGCCATGGCAGGGGCAACAACCAGAGGAACGCAAGGCCCGGTGCACTCAGCACCAACAACGGTGCAGCCACATTGATGATGAGCATGTGCTGGATCATGTGCATCCAGCCGAGATCGTCGCTGAGGGCATCGATCGGTGAGGTGAGCGCCAGCGCCAGCACCAGCATTCCCGCAGCAAAGGCGGCCAACTGCCGCTTCATGATCACCATACCGGTGCCGGCCTTTGTCCATAATCGCTGCACTCCAACGATATAGATCGCACTTGCGAGCACCAGGTTGAAGGTGACCAGCGGCGGAAAGGTCCAGAGCGACCAGATGTCCGAGGTGTCGCGATCTACATACTCCTGCGGACCGTGTGCGACGATCGCTGTCGTTGCGATGATGCCGATGATCAGCATCAGCGATCGCAACAGGATATGTCCACCGCGGATCAACATTCCTTCAAGTAGAAGAACACCGGTATGGATTGCACGAGGATGATGAATAGGAAGATCATGTTCATGATGAAGGAGAAGCGTGATATGAATCCTTTGTTCTCGGCAGCGACCACCGCATGGTCACCTGACGTTACGCCTGAACCACGCGATGCCTTCATGGCCACCATTACTGCCGCAGCCGCTATGCCTGCGGAGATCACCGTGGCAATGAGGATCGACAAGGAGACCATTGTGATCGGGCCCACGCTGCGATCGCCCCAACCCGCGATACAACCGAATTCGCTGATCACCCAGGCCAGTAAAAGATGCAGCCCCCAACCGATGCCACCACCGATCAAACTGAGAACGGCAGCGATGCGGCTCATCGTCCCATGTTCCTCGGCCCGGTAATTCAGACTTTGCCGGTCAGCCGTCATGATCCGAGGATATGAGGTGAAACATAAAGCACCACGAAGACGGCGACCGCCGCAGCGGCCACTCCGATCCACAAGAGGAAAGTGATGTCCATCGGCAGTGCGATCGCATCGTGCTCGGTCCACCGGCCTTTGCCCAGCTTCAAGAGCGATCCAGCGAACGTGAGTCCGATCAGGATCGTGAGCATTAACAACCCGGAGATCGTCCAGAAGGCGGAACCGTAGGCGTTCTGTTGCGGCGTGAAGCCTAGATCGCTCCAGTGGATCGCATATAGTACCAGACTTCCGATGCCCAGTGAAAGAGCTCCGGCAAGGAAGATCATGGGTGATCCTTCACCCCGCAAAAAGTTCCGCCGTGCGAACCATGCCGCACCCGTACCACCCACAGCCGCGAGGGTCGCGAACAACGGCAGCATGAGGTCGGGGGTGGAGATGCCTTGATGCGGCCATACCTCCGAAAAGAGCTGGATATAGAAATGCCAGAAGAACAGGGCACCGAACACGGTGGCAAGGACCGCGAGAAAACCCACCGCGGCCCACCAATCCGTGGAGCGGCTTCCGGTGATGGCGATGGGTATTCCTGCAGCCTCCGCTACAGGTGAACTCTTGATCAGTTTTTCCCACTTCCCATCCGGCCACAACCAGCTGAATAAGCCGAAAACTGTGGCGATCATTCCGGCGATGGATAACAGATAGAGCTTGAGAAGCACGCCAACAAAAACGATCAGTACAGCGATCGCTACGACCAGCGGAATATGCGTGGGACCGGGTAGCGGTTGGATCGCTTCCGGCTTCGCATGCATGGCATCGGTCACGAGCGTTGCGCGGAATTCCATCGGCTTCCGGTGCATTGCCTCGCGCACCTGTTCCACCCAGCGATCATGCGATGCACCGGCTTCCTTCAACCACAGCGGATGCCGCCCACGCACCACCGGCGGACGAACGAACGTATAGCTCGGCGGCGGAGAACTCACCGACCATTCCAGGGAATCGCCACCCCATGGATCACCATCGGCCAGAGTTCCGCGCCGTATGCCACGGATGCAATCGAGAAAGAAGATCAGGAAGCCAACTGTCATGACGGCCGCTCCTGCAGTGGAAACGATGTTCATTCCATCGAGACCCAGGCTTTCCGGATACGTGTAAATGCGGCGCGGCATGCCGAGAAGCCCCATGATGTGCATGGGAAAGAACGTGACGTTGAATCCGATGAAGATCAACCAGAATCCCCAGACGGACATCCGCTCATTCAACATGCGTCCGCTGAATTTCGGGAACCAGTGGTGGATGCCTGCCAGCACCGGAAAGATCACACCACCGATCAATACGTAATGGAAATGCGCGACAATGAAGAAGGTGTCGTGTACCTGCAGATCGAACGGCACCACGGCCACCATGATCCCGGTGATGCCGCCCAACACGAAGATGAAGAGGAAGCCCAGCACGTAAAGTGTTGATGCACGAAGGCTCGGACGGCTGCCCCAGAACGTCGCGATCCACGCGAACACCTGGATGCCGCTTCCGATCCCGATCATGAGACTGGCGGCCGTGAAGAAGGCCAGCGCCAACTCCGGCAATCCAGTGGTGAACATGTGGTGCACCCACAGTCCGAAACTGACGAAACCGATCACTACGATCGCCGTTACGATCAACGCATATCCGACCAAAGGACGCCGCGCCGCAACAGCGACGATCATGGAAACGATACCAGTGGCAGGAAGGAACATGATATACACTTCCGGGTGGCCGAAGAACCAGAAAAGGTGCTGCCAGAGCAAACTGTTGCCGCCCCTGTTCGGATCGAAGAACGCAGTGCCAGCGGCGCGATCCAGCTCCAGCAAGATGGTGGCGGTGAGCAAGACGGTGAAGGCGAAGATGATCATCAGCCCCGCCACAAGGATCGCCCAAACGAAGATGGGCATGCGGTTGAGCGACATGCCCGGCGCGCGGAATTTCAGGATGGTGATCACGATCTCCACACCGGCCGTTACGCCAGCGACCTC
>JAEZCB010000198.1 GCA_023412755.1 Bacteroidota bacterium | reverse complement strand
CGATGGTGACCACGCCTTTGTGATGCTGATGGATCGCGGCATTCAATTCCTTGAATAGAGAGATCGCCTCGAGGTTCTCCCGGCCGCCATGTTCATTGGGGATCCATTCGCCTTCTTTGCGGCTGTAGTCCAGGTAGAGCATGGATGCGACGGCATCCACGCGCAGGCCATCCACATGGTACTTCTCCAGCCAGAACATGGCGTTGCTTATGAGGAAGCTGCGCACCTCGTTACGGCCATAATTGAAGATGTAGCTGTTCCAATCAGGATGGAAGCCCTTGCGCATGTCGGCATGTTCGAACAGGTGGGTCCCATCGAAGTAGACGAGGCCATGCTCATCACCGGGGAAGTGCGAAGGCACCCAATCGAGGATCACGCCGATGTTGTGCTGATGGAGTGTATCGATGAGGTGCATGAGGTCCTGTGGCGTACCGAATTGGCTGGCGGTGGCGAAGTAGCCGGTGATCTGGTAGCCCCACGAACCATTGAACGGGTGGTACATCACCGGCATGAATTCCACATGGGTGAAGCCCATCTCCTTGAGGTACGGGGGAAGCTCCTGCGCCAGCTCGCGGAAGGTCAATGGACGGTTCTGGTCCTCTGGTTTGCGCCGCCATGAACCCACATGCATTTCGTAAACGCTGAACGGACGGTCCGGGTCCATGCGATCGCTGCGGTAGTTCATCCAATCAACATCCTGCCATTGGTGGTGCAGATCGGCCACCACCGAGGCCGTCTGGGGCGGTGCCTCACGTGCAAAAGCGAAAGGATCGGCCTTTTCCACGTGGTACATGTGGTACTTCGACTTGATATGGTATTTATACAGCATGCCGGTATGCACCCCGGGAATGAATCCTTCCCAGATGCCTGAACCGTCCTCGCGTACCTGCAGTTGATGGCTGCCGCGATCCCAATCATTGAAGTCACCCATCACACTCACCTGCTCCGCGTTGGGTGCCCACACGGCATAGAGGGTGCCCTTGGTGCCACGATCTTCATGCAAGTGCGCTCCCAGCTTCTCATAAAGTTTGAAGTGCTTTCCCTCACGGAACAGGTGGATGTCATACTCGCTGAACAAGCTTATGCCATGGCGGACACGGCGATCATCGGGATCTTGTAGGGTGGCCGGTCGTGGCATCCCGGTTTCCTTCACTTCGATCTCGCCCGGGATCATGGGGGGAGGAATGGCACCGGTATCCGCAGGGTGAGCTACTCTACCCTCCTCCTTGGCAGCGGCTTTCTTAGCAGGTTCTGGAACTGGTGTTTCGTTCGCTGGATCCACATGAGCGGCCATCGGGGTTGCGATAGCAGCCTTTCCACGGCCCCGTTTCACAGGTTGTTTCGCTTCGTTGGGGGCATCGCCCTTTTGATCCGGTGAGCGGCCGGAGGGCACATATTCGGCGGCCTCTTTACCGGCTTTCGCCAAGCTTTCTTGTGCGGAAGGATCCTCTTTGGAGGTGCCGGCGGACTTGCGCGAACTGCCTCGCGCTTTAACTCCAGCGGGTGGTGGCGGAGTGGGAAGTTGCGGTGCATCCTTCTTATCGCGCGCCTCCTCTTCGGTGATGCTCATCTGTTGTCCACCCTTTCCACGAGGTTTGGTCGCGGCCGCTTTTCGTGGCACGGACTTCTTCGCCGCAGGTGCCTTCTTCTCCTCTTTCTCTCGCTCTTTGCCTAGACCGTCCTTACCAGCCGCACCGCCATTGAGTCCGGCGGTGCGGTCATCCATACCCATTTTATTGGTGTCGCTTGTGCGTGTGGGATCCTTCTTTCTGGCCATAGTATATGCTCCTGTATCAGTGGTAGGTGGTATGAAGTTAAGGTATGAGAAGAGGGGGTGTTGGTTGTGAGGAGGTTAAGTAATTGTAGTGATAATGATGACGACCTCCGAGCTGTCATCGACCACTTGGATAGCCAGGGGCTGAAGAAGGCTCGATCGATATGGAAGGACAGAACGCTTGAGGCTATCTTCCATTTCCACCAGTGCCCCACTTATGGAGGTACCCAAAGCGAGGCTTCAGGATCCCTGCCAAAATGCATGATCCCTTCCATGTGCTGCAGTACGAGTAATATGGCTTCAGGCAGGCGACCGATCAACGAGCTACATCAACCTGATTGTTGCCGGGCTGCTCACTCTTTCACCTTCGCACTTTTCACCCTCCTACCCTAGTTACTCATTATGTGCTTTATTCCCCGCATGGGGATCATCACCCAATCCGGCCGGTTGTTCAACTCGTAGCCTAGTTCGTACACTGCTTTCTCCAGGAGGAAGGTGTCCATGAGGATACGTAGGTCTTCCTTATTCGGCGGAAGGATATCGCTGCCGGCGGTGACAGTGAGGTAGGCGTGCATGTAGAATCCGCTGGCGTAGTGGAACCATTGCTCCGCCATTTGCTCCAGATATTCGGTATCCACTTTACGCACCGTCTGTTGCTTGAAAAGTGCACTATAGGCGGCGTAGTGGAGTGAGCGGATCATGCCGGCCACATCGCGCAGGGCGCTGCGTTTCAGGCGGCGTTCGCTGAAGGAGCGCGCAGGTTCGCCCTCGAAATCGATGATGTGGAAATCGCGGCCATCGAAAAGCACCTGACCCAGGTGATAATCGCCGTGGGTACGGATCTTCAACGTATCGATCTTGTGCTTGAAGATGTCCTTGAATTTATTGAGCACATCGCCGCGCATGTCGAGGATCTCCGCACCCTCTTCACGCATCTCCTCCGGCAGGTTCTTGAGGTGCTTCTTCAGCGCATCGAAATTGCTGCGCACGAGCGAGGTGAGCGATGAGTAGAGCGATCGCTGGTAGTGGAGCGAGTAGGCTTCCGGCACGAAATCAGGATGATCCATGGCGCTGCGCAACGCGAGGTGCATCTCGCCCGTGCGTTTGCCAAGAAGCTCCAGTCTTTCCACGTTGGCGCCGCCAATGAGCAACTGTATCTGTTCGGGGATCTTTTCGAACGGCGCCGGATGCACCAGGGACCCGACCAGCTTGCCCGGTGCCACATGCTCATACTCCGTTTGGAGCTGATCGTAGAACCGGTGCAGGTTGTTGAGCATGTCCGCCCATGCATCGCCCTGGTTGGGCACCAGCTCCTGCAGCATCACCAGTACCATGGGCGCCTGTTTCGGCTCGCGGTGTTCAATGCTGCCCATGTAACGCGGTGTATTGGCATATCCAAGTTCCTCGGTTAGCATTTGTACCACCTCCACATCCGGATTGATGGCGCGATCCAGCTTGCGGTACACCTTCAGAAAGAACTCGTTGTCGTAAACAATGGATGTGTTGCTCTGTTCCGCGCCAAGGATCTTGCTGGGCAGTTCACCCGCCTTGCGCAGCCGCACCGCCACCTGCCTGTTGCTTTCGCCGATCAGTTCACCGCCGTCATGTTTCACCCTGCGGCGCCTGGCGATGAGTGTGATCAGCTCCTGCCGGAATCGCTCGTCGTACAGCGCATCGTAGAGTATGCCCTCTTCGCCATCCAATGTCGCATGAGCGATCACGCTGTTGGGTTGCCCCTCGATCAGTTGCTTCTCCTGATCGCCGGTAGCAAAGGCGATGGGCAGCTGGTAGGTCTCCGGTAATCCTTCGTTGTAACTCACCTCAATGAAGATCCATGCGGCATGTTCATCGCCCATGGGCATGGGCATGGCCCGCACGATCTCCATTCGCTGTATGGTGCGTGCCTTGCCACCGAACCAGCGCCGCTTGAGCATGTACTGCGGCAGCACGGTATTTTCCAACACTTTCAACACACGGACCGGCAGCGCATGCTTCATGTTCTCCAAACGAACCTCGGGCAGTTGGATCTCACCATCGCTGCGCACATCATCGGCCACCTTCTTCAGCTCCAGCCAATAGTAGCCGTGGCCACCGAGGGTGAACATGTAGGGATCACTCTTGATGATCGGGAATTTGTTGCGGCTGAATACTTCCACGGGCACGTATCCCTGGAATTCCTCCAGTTCCAGTTCCACCACCTCCGGGAATCGCGAGAGGTTGCAGATCACCAGTATGGTCTCATCCTCATACTCCCGCAAAAATGCCAGCACCTTGCTGTTGGTGGGTGAAAGGAAACGTATGGTACCGCGCCCGAACGCCTTGAAGCGTTTGCGCATGTTTATGGTGCGCCGCATCCACCAGAGCAGGCTGTTGCTGTTGTGGTTGTGCGTATCCACGTTCACGGAGCTGTAGTGGTACTCCGGATCGATGATCTGCGGCAGGTAGAGCTTCTGCGGGTTGGCGGTGCTGAAGCCGGCATTACGGTCATCGTTCCACTGCATGGGCGTGCGCACACCATTGCGATCGCCCAGGTGGAAGTTGTCGCCCATGCCGATCTCGTCGCCGTAGTACACGATCGGTGTGCCACGCATGCTGAAGAGGAGCACATTCATTAGCTCGATCTTGCGGCGATCGTTCTGCAGGAGCGGTGCAAGCCGGTGGCGTATGCCGATGTTGATCCGCGCCATGGGATCACGGGTGTACACCTTGTACATGTAGTCGCGCTCCTCATCGGTCACCATCTCCAGCGTAAGCTCATCGTGGTTGCGTAGGAACATGCCCCACTGGCAGCTCTCGGGGATCTCCGGCGTCTGCGAAATGATATCGATGATCGGATAGCGGTCCTCCATCTTCAATGCCATGAACAGGCGCGGCATGATGGGGAAATGGTAGTTCATGTGGCATTCGTCGCCATCGCCGAAATAGCTCGCGCTGTCCTCCGGCCACATGTTCGCCTCCGCCAGCAACAGCTTGTTCTCCCACTTGCGGTCTACATGCGCGCGCAGCTTCTTCAGGAAGGCATGCGTTTCTGGCAGGTTCTCGCAGTTGGTGCCATCGCGCTCGAAGAGGTAGGGTACCGCATCCAACCGGAACCCATCCACACCCATCTCGAACCAGTAGTCCAGGATCTTGAAGACCTCCTTCTGCACATCGGGATTGTCGAAGTTGAGGTCCGGCTGGTGCGAGAAGAACCGATGCCAGTAGTACTGCCCTGCCACGGGATCCCATGTCCAGTTGCTGGGCTCGGTATCGGTGAAGATGATGCGCACCTCGTTGTACTTGGTGGGATCATCGGTCCACACGTAATAGTCGCGGTACTTCGAGCCCTTCGGCGCTTTGCGCGCACGCTGGAACCACGGATGCTGGTCGCTGGTGTGGTTAAGCACCAGCTCGGTGATCACCTTCAAGCCGCGGCGGTGCGCCTCCTTCACGAACAGCTTGAAATCCTGCATGTTCCCATAGGAGGGATTTATGCTGTAGTAATCGGCGATGTCGTACCCATCATCGCGCAATGGCGAAGGGTAGAACGGCAGCACCCAGATGGCCGTCACTCCTAGATCCTCCAAATGATCGAGCTTCTGCATGAGGCCCTTGAAATCGCCCATGCCATCACCGTCCGAATCCTTGAAGGCCTTGATGTGCAGTTCGTAGATGATGGCGTCCTTATACCAATGGATATTGTCGTCGAGCATGAGCGATGGCACGTGCCGTTTGAATGGTTGATACAAAAAAGCTGGCTCCGTTATATCCTATTGGCGGAGCGAGGTCCTGGTAACAAAGCTAAGATGAGGTC
>JAEZCB010000103.1 GCA_023412755.1 Bacteroidota bacterium | reverse complement strand
AGGTCCTGAATTTCTGTGCGAACAACTACCTCGGCCTTAGCTCACATCCCGATGTGGTGAAGGCCGCCCACCAGTACCTGGACAGCCATGGCTACGGCATGTCCAGCGTACGCTTCATCTGCGGTACTCAGGACATACACAAGGAGCTCGAACAGAAGATCGCCGATTTCCACGGTACGGAGGATACCATACTCTACGCGGCATGTTTCGATGCCAATGGAGGTGTCTTCGAGCCGCTGCTGGACGAGCAGGATGCGATCATCAGCGACTCGCTCAACCATGCCAGCATCATCGATGGCGTGCGCCTCTGCAAGGCCGCGCGTTACCGCTATGCCAACAACGACATGGCCGATCTGGAGAAACAGCTCCAGGCCGCCGATGAAAAGGGCGCACGCCACAAGATCATCGTGACCGATGGCGTCTTCTCCATGGATGGCATCATCGCCGATCTCAAGGGCGTTTGCGATCTGGCCGATAAGTACAATGCGCTGGTGATGGTGGATGATTGCCATGCCGCAGGTTTCATCGGGAAGACAGGGCGCGGCAGCACCGAGCATTGCGATGTGATCGGGCGCGTGGACATCATCACCGGAACCTTGGGCAAAGCGCTCGGCGGTGCCATGGGCGGTTACACCACCGGCCGAAAAGAGATCATCGAATTGTTGCGCCAGCGCAGCCGCCCGTACCTCTTCAGCAACTCACTTACGCCAGCGATCGTCGGTGCCAGCATCGCTGTTTTCGATCTGATCGGAAAAAGCACCGCCTTGCGCGATCAACTGGAAAAGAACGTGATCCGGTTCCGATCGGGGATCGAAAAAATGGGCTTCAAGACCGTGGGAGCAGGCGCGGCGATCGTGCCGGTAATGCTCGGCGATGCACGGTTAAGCCAGCAAATGGCCGACAAGCTCCTGGACGAAGGCATCTACGTGATCGGCTTCTTCTACCCCGTGGTACCGAAAGGCCAGGCCCGAATAAGGGTGCAACTCAGCGCGGCGCATAGCGAAGCGCACGTGGACAAGGCATTGGCCGCATTCGAGAAGATCGGCAAGGAACTGGGCGTGATCTGATCGCTTTGGGCGTTCCCCTTATCCCGGCTCGGAAGCCGGGATAAGGGTCGGGCCAACGTTGCAAGTCCTCCCTGCGGCCTCCGGGCTTTCCACTCATGTCCCTTACGCGCTGGCGCATGGCCGAAGCATTTGGTTTCAGCAGAGGCATTGGTCTTCTTAAATAGGGATCGGCACCTTAAGGAAAACCGTGGAACTATCCGCCGATCAAGCCGGCCTCCATGGCAATGCGTACGAGACCTGCGCTGTTGCGAGCTCCCATCTTGCTGAGGAGGTTCCGGCGATGTGTCTCCACCGTGTTCGGGGTTATTCCAAGCTTGGACGCGATCTCATCGGTGGTAAGTTCTTCGGCAATGGCACGCAAGACCTCCAATTCACGTTCGGATGGTGGGTCTATCAAGCGGTTCCGGGCTTTCTTATTCCCTTGGATCTGTTGTACAAGGTTGGTGGTGGCTTCCCGGCTCAGCCAGGTGCCGCCCTCGTGTACCGTGCGGATCGCTTCCAACAACTCATCCGCACCACAACTTTTCAGCAGATAGCCGCTGGCACCCTTATCCAGCATGGAGCGCACCAGCTGTCCTTCTCCATACATGCTCATGGCGATCACCTTCACATGTGGATCCTCCTGCTTTATGGCCGCACATGCCTCAAGACCGTTCATGCGCGGCATGTTGATGTCCATGAGCACCACATCCACCGGTGTTGCGCGGATCTTCTCCAGGGCTTCCTGGCCATCCCTGGCCATGCCTATCACGGATAGATCCTGCTGTCCATCCAACAGGGATCGGATCCCATCCAGCAGCACCTGGTGATCATCGGCCAGCAATAACGTGATCATGTGGTGATGGGGGTTCTCAAGGGCAGGTCTATTTCCCAGGTGGTGCCTTTGCCTACGTGCGCCTCCACGCGGGCGCTGCCCCCGAGCATGGCCGCGCGCGTTCGGATGTTGTTCATTCCGCTGCCATCGCCGCCGATGGTGATCACTTCAAAACCGGAACCGTCATCAACGATCACCATGCTCAGCCTATCCTCGTTCTCCCTGCTCAATTCGATATCCACCCTATGGGCATCTCCATGGCGAATGGCATTGTTGATGGCCTCTTGTGCGATGCGGTAGAGGCCGGTCTCCAGCTCGGGCGGGAGCCGCTCCTGCAGCCCATGCTCATGCACATGTATGGTCAGACCATCTGAACTGAGCGCAGATGCCAGTTCGCGCAGCGCCTCCGGAAGACCGAGTTTGGAAAGCGAACCCGGCATAAGCGCATGACTGATCCGCCGCACTTCCGCGGTCGCATCCTTCAACAGGTCGCTTGCCTTTTCCTGGCCTCCTGCGGAACCCAGGCGCATACGGGCGGCACTCAGCAACACACCCAGGCCATCGTGCAGTTCGGCCGCCACGCGCTGCCTTTCCTTTTCCTCCCCCGCCAGCATGGAGCGCATGGCCATGATCCGTTGTTCCTGCTGAAGTGCCGCGATGCGGGCGCCGGAAAGTTTGCGCCCGCGCTGCCGATCCCGCCAGAGCAATAGCAGGAACGCAAATGCGAGCACAATGCCTCCACCCATTGCGGCGAGTTGCTGCTCCCGCTGCCGCAGTGCCTGCCGGTCGGCTTCGCCTCGCATGCGCTGTTCCAGAATGATGCGCTCCTTCTCGGCCATCTCGAACCGCACCTGCCATGCCGCCACGGCCGCGTTCCGTTCATCGGAAAGCACACTGTCCCGCACAGCGATGTACATACGTAGGTGGTGCAGTGCCTGCTCATGGTCCTTCAGTCTGTCGTGGGCTTCGGAGAGGTAGTAATGTGCATCCTGCCGGTAGTTACGGCTGTCCATGCTATCCGCCAAGGTGAGGCACAGGCCGAAATGTGGGAGGGCGTGTGAAGGCCTATCCGCATCGAGATGCAATTCGCCGATGTTGCGGTTAATGCTGGCCATTCCATCCAGGCTTTGTGATCTTTCGGTGATCCGCAAGGCCTCCTGATAGGATCGCATGGCAGCATCATACCGGCCTGTTTTCCGCTGGATGTTCCCCAGCGTTTCCAAACCGATCCCCACCACATCGTCCATGCCTTCCGCTTGTGCGTAGGTGAGTGCGCGGGAAACCCTTTCCTCGGCCTCCGCGAAGCGCTTTTGAGCGAAGAGCACCACGCCTAGGTTGAGCAGCGAACCGGCCGCCCGCGGACCATCCTTGCGGGCTTCGTGCAGCGCGATGCTCTTCTCCAGCGCTTCGATGGCCTTGGGATAATTCTTCAATCGCTCGTACACCCGGCTCAGGTTGTTGTAGATCACCGCTATGCGCATGGTATCGGTGGGCGCCGTGAGCTGAAGCGCCTCCAGGTATGCCCCCATGGCCGCATCATGCTCATCATTGGCGAAAAGGATGCGCCCTTTCATGTTCTTCACCTGCGAGGCCAGGGCCTTGTCCTGCACGGGGAGGGAGTCGGTCTTGTGGATCAGCTTCAAGGCCTCCACGTTCCTTCCGGTACGGTCAGTGAGCGCAGCCTCCAGGTAGCCCAGCCGCACTTCCGCCTCCGGTACCGCGCCAGCCGAAGCCAGCTCCCGGAGGCGTTCGAGATAGAACGCGGCCGAATCCGGCGATGGCCCGAGCGAGCGAAGCACGGCCTGCTCGATGTCTTGTGCGGTATGATCCTGGGCTTGAACGAAGGAAGCACAACAAGACCATAGCAACAACAGCAGGAAGCTATGCGGCATGGAACTGTGCATGGCCGGATGAATTTAAGTGCATTGTCCCGGATAAAGGTCTTATGATCATGATCCAAACCTGCGGATCCTTCTTCCAATGATCCGGAGTGGCCTTGATGGGACCGGAGCAGCGTAAGTGGCCGCAGTGGAAACCCCGCAGCCTCCCCCTGGGGGAGCGAGGAGTTGGAAAGAAGGACACGCCCCGGCTTGATCTCGCCCCCAAAGCCGCACGCGACCTTCGTTGCTCTACCATTTCGCTGTTGCACTTTCAACAGCCATGTGTGAGTTCTGGAAAAAGGATCTATCTTCGCAGCCCCTTTCGAGGGTGTACCTATTTAAACCCCACTACCACAGTGGCTTCTACCACACACACCACCAGCATGGCCAATGCGGCCACCACGCAGCAGGAATGGCTGCTGGTAGATGCTGAGAACGAAGTACTTGGCCGCCTCGCCAGCAAAGTGGCGATGATCGTGCGCGGCAAGCACAAGCCCACCTTCACTCCGCATGTGAACTGCGGCGATCACGTGGTGGTGATCAATGCCGACAAGGTGCGCCTTACCGGCAACAAGATGGAGGATAAGGAATACCAGCGCTATAGTCTGTACCCCGGAGGGCAGACGCGTGAGCGCGCCAAGGACCTGAAGGCCCGCAAGCCGGAAGCCCTGCTGGAGCTCGCCGTACGCGGCATGCTCCCAAAGAACCGCCTGGGCCGCCGCCTGTTCCACAACCTGCATGTGGTGGTGGGCAGCGAGCACAAGCATGAAGCACAAAAGCCCCGCAAGTTCGACCTGAACAGCATCAAGTAAGATGGAACCCGTTATCAGCCTCGGCCGCCGCAAGACCTCCGTAGCCCGCATCACCCTCGTGGAGGGTACCGGTGAGATCACCGTGAACGGGCGCGAAAGCAGCGAGTATTTCCCGATCACCATGCAGCAGTTCAAGCTGCTGCAGCCATTCAAGCTCACCGAGACCACTGGCAAATACGATGTGATCGCCCGTGTGGATGGCGGTGGCATTACCGGCCAGGTGGATGCCGTGCGCCTGGGCATAGCCCGTGCGTTGGTGAAGATCGACCCGGAGCACAAGCCAAAGCTCAAGGCCGAGGAGCTCATGACCCGCGACCCACGTGCGGTGGAGCGCAAGAAGTTCGGACAGAAGAAGGCGCGCAAGCGCTTCCAGTTCAGCAAGCGTTAATTGTCCCGCGCTTGTTCAGGATCCAATCCCTCTGGACTCCCGCTTCGGTGGGGCTACCAGGGGGATGCCTGTTAAAGGGAAAAAGGAAGGTGAACAACAACTGAAAAAATGGCAAGACTTTCATTTGACCAACTCCTCGAGGCAGGAGTGCATTTCGGCCACCTGCGCCGCAAGTGGCATCCCAACATGGCCCCCTACATCTTCGGTGAGAAGAAGGGGATCCATGTTATCGACCTGAACAAGACCTCCGTAAAGCTGGAGGAGGCCGCCAACGCGATGAAGAACATCGCCCGCAGTGGCAAGAAGATCCTCTTCGTGGCCACGAAGAAACAGGCCAAGGACATTGTGGCCGATAAGGTGAAGGCCACCGGCATGCCTTACGTTACCGAGCGTTGGAGCGGCGGCATGCTCACCAACTTCGGCACCATCCGCCGCACCATCAAGAAGATGGCGACCATCGACCGCATGAAGACCGATGGCACCTTTGAGAACATGAGCAAGCGCGAACGCCTGCAGGTGAGCCGCCAGCGCGAGAAGATGGAGAAGAACCTCGGTTCCATCTCCGACCTTACCCGCCTGCCCAGCGCCCAGTTCATCGTGGACATCGTGAAGGAGCATATCGCTGTGGCCGAGGCCCGCAAGCTCAATATCCCCACTTTCGCCATGGTGGACACCAACAGCGATCCCACGCTGGTGGACTTCCCCATACCGGCGAATGATGACGCCACCAAGAGCATCGAACTCATCATGGACGTGATGATCAAGTCGATCACCGAAGGTCTGGAGGAGCGCAAGAACGATAAGACGGCGGTGGACGAAGGTGCAGAGGAAGGGACAGAGGAAGTACAGGAGGAAGGTGAGGAGGCTCCGCGGAAAGCCGCCGCCGGCCGGCCACGCATGAGCAAGCCTGCGGCCGAATCAGCTTCCGGAGAGGGCGATGCCGAAGAGACCGGGGAGGCGGGCGATACCACCGAGGAAGGGAGCAGCAGCGAACCTGTGCCCACCTCCGAAGAGAACGACAAGAATTCTTGATAACGGACCAGCGTTGCCCTTGGTACATGCCCTGCATGGCCGGGAGCGCGCGAACAACGATACATTCCAATGAGCACCATGGCTATTACCGCTGCTGATGTGAACAAGCTGCGCCAGATCACCGGCGCGGGCATGATGGATTGCAAAAAGGCCCTCACAGAGGCCAATGGCGACTTCGATGCGGCCATCGACATCCTGCGCAAGCAGGGCCAGAAAGTGGCCGCCAAGCGCGCCGATCGCGATGCCACCGAGGGCCTGGTGATCGCCAAGACCAGCGCCGATAACACCCGGGGTGTTCTCGTATGCGTCAACTGCGAGACCGACTTCGTGGCCAAGAACGCCGATTTCACGGCGATGGCCGAGCGCATGGCCGATATTGCGCTGGAGAAGAAGATCGACAGCGTAGAGAAGCTGAAGGCCGAGGCCTACGACAGCAACGGCCTTTCCATCGCCGAGAAGCTCATCGAGCAGACCGGTGTGATCGGCGAGAAGATCGATGTGAGCGCCTGCGCACAGGTGGAAGCACCGTTCGTGTACGCCTACAACCACCCAGGTAACAAGGTGGCCAGCATCGTGGGCCTGAATAAGGCCGGCCATGAAGGCGCTGCGAAGGACGTGGCCATGCAGATCGCTGCAATGGCTCCGATCGCCTTGAACAAAGAGAGCGTTGCCCAGAACGTGATCGATAAGGAGATCGAGATCGGAAAGGAGTTGGCGATCCAGGAAGGCAAGCCGACGGAAATGGCCGAGAAGATCGCCCATGGCCGTCTGAACAAGTTCTTCAAGGAAAGCACCCTGCTCGCCCAGGAGTTCATCAAGGACAACAAGATGACCGTGGAGCAGTATCTGAAGAGCGTGGACAAGGACCTTACCGCTACGGACTTCAAGCGGCATTCGTTGACGATCTGATCGGCTAGACGAATTTTACTGGAACGGCTTCCCGGGAGGGAGGCCGTTCTTGTTTTGGGGACCTCACGTTGCGTGATGGTCTATCTTCGCAAGATGCAACTCGATCAGGGGATACAGGAACAGTTGCGCAAATTCTTTGCGGCGTATCCCGTAAAGCGAGCATATGTATTCGGCTCATTCTCGCGTGGCGATGCCCGTGCGGACAGCGATCTGGATCTGTTGGTGGACCTTGATCGTACAAAGCCATTCGGACTGGGCTTTATTGACATGCAATTGAAACTCGAGGATCTCCTGGGCCGGAAGGTGGATGTTGTGACCCGAAGAGCCCTCTCCAAGTACATCGAGCCCTATGTACTAAAGGATCTGAAGCTGATCTATGCGCGAGACGAGGCGTGATCGATTAAGGTTACAGCATATGCTTGACGCATGTGATGCGGTGATGGAGTTCATGACCGGCCGTACCGAAGAAGGTCTGAACGAAGACAAAATGCTTGTTTCTGCCGTTACGCGCCAGATAGAGATCATCGGCGAAGCGGCGAATATGATCACATTCGAACTGCGGGATCGGCATCAGGAGGTGCCATGGAGGCAGATCATTGGCATGCGGCATAAGATCAACCATGAGTATTTCGCGGTGCAGACAGAGACGGTTTAGGATGTTGTGAAGAATGACGTGCCTGTGCTGCGTGAACAGATCACTGCGATCCTCGCCCGTTTGCCCGAAGGCGGATTCTAGGTTTGCAACTGAGAAGATCGCCCACGGCCGCCTGAACAAGTTCTTCAAGGAAAGCACCCTGCTGCAACAGGAGTTCATCAAGGACAACAAGATGACCGTGGAGCAGT
>JAEZCB010000093.1 GCA_023412755.1 Bacteroidota bacterium | reverse complement strand
TATGTGTATATGAGACAGGCTGTGGCGTGATCGAACTGGACCCGACCGGTGGAACAGGCCCTTATGAGGTGAATGTTCTGGGGCCGGGAGGAAATGTCATGAGCGGCACGGGGCACACCGGATTGATCGCTGGGGACTACCTGGTCTCCATCACGGATCAAAATGGTTGTGCTATGGACACGCTGATCACCCTGACGGAACCAGAGAATGGCATTGCCGCGGAATTCACTGTTTCCCAATACCCAAGCGGCCATAGCGTGAGCTGTCATGGCGGTTCGGATGGTTGGATAGAAGCCACGATCATCGGTGGCAATGGACCCTACGTGGTCGTATGGCGCGGGCCGGATAGTCTTGAATGGGAAGCATCCAACATCTATGATCTGCCTGCGGGAGACTATGCCTATGAGCTGGTGGTGATAGATGCCAACCAATGCACTTTCTCCACCGAGATCACCCTTGATCAGCCTGAGGAAGCACTCGAACTGGCGAGCATCGCCAGCATCTACAACGGCTACAACGTGAGTTGCCCGGATGCCATGGATGGATCCATCGACATGACCATTGCTGGTGGCAGCCCCGGCTACGACATCACCTGGACCGGACCGGCAGGATACATCGATCATTCAGAGGATATATCATCGCTCGCGGCCGGAGCATATACCGCAACGGTCAATGACATCAATGGATGCGTCGCGGAACTCACAGTACAGATCATTCCTCCTCCACAACTCATCATTGGTCTGGCGGCGAACAGCGTGGACTGCTTCGGCAACGAAACCGGGGTGGTACAGGCTGATGTTTCCGGTGGTGCCGGAACCTTTTCCTACAGCTGGTCAGGTCCGGGTATAGCAGCGGATGCGCCTCTCAACGAGGTCACCGGGCTCGCGGCCGGCACGTATTGTCTGAACGTGGTCGATGACAATGGCTGCAGCACACAGGAGTGTGTCACCATCATCTCCCCCACCGTGCTCGCCGCATCGATATCCACTACTGCGGACGAGTGCGGCACGAACACGGGATCCATCTCCATGGAAGTGTCCGGCGGCACCATGCCCTACACCTACCAATGGTCGAATGGAGCCGCCACCCAGGATGTCACAGACCTGATGGCCGGGAATTATTCCGTGGTGATCATGGATGCCAACGGGTGCACACTTGGAACCACTGCGACGATCGCTGGCACGCCGATGATCATCGCTGGATCGCAGGTGACACATATCGCATGTAATGGTGGCGAGACCGGCGCGATCGATCTCAACATCACGCATGGTACCGCGCCATTCAACGTGGTCTGGCAACATGGTGCCGATACAGAGGATATCACCAACCTCAGCGCAGGCATCTACACAGCGTTGATCACGGATGCCTCGGGCTGCACCTTGGACACACAGATCGAAGTGCTGGAAAGCGATGGCATCGTTCTCACAACTACCCTCTCCTTGTTCACGCATGGCCATAACATCTCACACTTTGGAGGCAGCGATGGCAGCATCGCGGTGGATGTGAACGGTGGTACGCCACCATATCAATTCACATGGTCCACCGGACAAGATCAGCCTGCCTTGGATGGGTTGCCTGCTGGTACGTATACGCTGGAAGTGACGGATGCATTGGGTTGCAACGCCTCACTGATCATGGATCTCACCGAACCTATGGAACTCGAGATGCCTACCGGGTACAGCCCCAATGGGGATGGCGCCAACGATGTCTTCTTCATACGCGGCCTCGATGCTTTCCCGGCCAACACGTTCACTGTCTTCAACCGATGGGGCAACGTGGTGTACGACAGGCTGAACTACCGTAACGACTGGGCGGGAGAGGCCGCCAATGGTGAACCACTCCCGGATGGCACCTACTTCGTGATCCTTACCGTGGAACAAGGCAGCCGCACGCTGCAAGGCTATGTTGATATGCGCCGCTGATCCAAATCACCTGACGAAAATGAAGCAGACAAGAATACTCCTTCTCACAGCGTGCGTGGTGATGTCCATGGTCACTTACGGTCAACAGGAAGTGATGGTGAGCCAATACATGTTCAACGGACTCTTCCTGAATCCGGCCTACGCTGGCAGCCACGGCTACGTGAGCTCAAGCATGCTGCACCGCACCCAATGGGCGCGCATGGAAGGTGCTCCGAACACGAGTATGGCCGCCGTGGATGGTTCGCTGATGCATGGAAAAATGGGCCTGGGCCTTTCCATTGTGCATGATCGTATCGGTGTGAGCCGGGACATGGAGGTGGCCGGCCACTATGCCTACCATTTGAGGACCGGTGAAAAAGGCAAACTCGCCCTGGGCCTGCGGATGGGACTCTCGATGTATTCAGCGAAGCTCAGCGAACTCACCTACTGGGACAGCAATGACCAGGTGTTCCATAACGACATCCAGAACAAGACCGTGCCCCGTTTCGGTACTGGCTTGTATTGGTATGATGCCACCTCCTATGTTGGTCTATCCGTGCCTACCATCTACGCTGCGGATAAGAACATCCGTGTGGATGTGGCCGGCCTGCGGGAGCGGTACCACGCCCAGCACTTTTACCTGCATGCAGGCAAGGTCTTCCCATTGGGTGAACTGTTCGACATAAAGCCAAGCACCATGGTGAAGTACACGCCGAACGCACCCGTTGAGGCCGATGTGAACTGCAACCTGCTCTACCGTGAGCGTGTATGGCTTGGGCTGGGCTACCGTACCGGCGATGCGTTGGTCTGCATGCTCGAGTACCAGATCGACCCTAAAATGCGCATCGGCTATGCCTATGACATGACCACTTCGCGATTGCGGGACCATTCCGGCGGAAGCCATGAAGTGATGCTCGGCATCGATCTCGGACGCGAACTGATCAAGATCAAGACCCCCCGCTATTTCTGATGCCTAGGACCATGAAGATACGCTTCACATACCTGCTGCCCATCATCGCACTCTTTTCTTGCACCACACACCACCTTACAACGGCGGAAAAGGCGTATGAACGGATGGCTTACCAGAAGGCGGCCTCCGCATATGAAAAGGCACTGCGCAACACGGACGATCATGCCGCTGCCTTGCATGCTGCGGATTCCTATCAACGCCTCAATCAACTGGAAAAGGCCGCCTTTTGGTATGAGAAGGCCCATGCTCTGACACCGCTGGATGGAAAATGGGCCATGCGCCATGCACAAGTACTCATGGGTCTGGGAAGGAGTGATAAAGCCATCGTTCATCTGGAAAGTGCCCAACGAAGCATGCCTGATGACCCGTTCGTGAAGAGCCTGCTCCAGGCCAACAAGGCAAAGCAGGATTTCTATATCGACACCACACTCTATACCGTACGGTTGCTGGATATTCCGGGCATCTCCGGTGCATTCGGAGCCACTCTCTATGGGAATGGGATCGCTTTCGCGGGTGAAAAGCAGGTGCCTTCGGCACAAGCCAACCCATGGAATGGCATGTCCTATCTGGACCTCTTCAGCGCATCGCGCACACCCGCCTTGACATGGAACACCGCCGTACCTCTTCCAGGCGTGGTGAACGGCCGGTTCCATGATGGTCCCGCGGTATTCACAAGCGATGGCAAGACCATGTACTTCACCCGCAGCGACTACTACAAATTCAGGTTGAACAAGGATGACGGAAGTGTGAGCCACCTGAAACTCTTCAGAGCGGAATTGGGCGATGATGGCACATGGGGCAACATCCACCAATTCGTTTACAATGGCGAGGAATTCTCCACCGGCCATGCCGCACTGAGCAGCGATGGCAATACGCTCTATTTCGTGAGTGACCGGCCGGGAGGATCGGGTGGCACAGACCTTTACTTCTGTGAGCGCACTGATCAAGGTTGGGGCGCCCCTGAAAACCTTTCCATGCTGAATACGGCCGGGAACGAGATGTTCCCCACGATCAATGGTGACACGCTCTACTTCTCATCCAACGGGCATCCAGGCCTTGGTGGACTGGACATCTTCATGACGTGGAAAGCCGATGGCGAATGGCAGACGCCGATGAACATGAACTATCCGCTGAACACCACGCACGACGATCTCGGACTGGTGCTGGAGAAGGATGGCCGCAACGGATTCCTTAGCTCGGACCGCACAGGTTCGGACCGGATCCATTCATTCACGGTACATGACCCGACCCTCGTTCTCAAAGGGCGATGTGTGGATGCGACCAGCGGTGATCCGATCGCAGGTGTTGAAGTGAAACTGATCGAACAGGATTCCAAGAAAGAAAAAGTACAATTCACAGAAGACGATGGTGCTTTTGAATTCCCGCTGGAAAAGGAACGATACCTCGTGGTGATCGCCAGCAAGGATGAACTGTTCACTGAAAGTATTGACCTCAGCACACTGGGCCAACGCTTCAGCAAGACCTATGATGTTGTGCTTGAAATGGACCGGATGGAGATCGATAAGCCCATCGTGATCAACAACATCTACTATGACTACGACAAGTGGGACATCAGGCCGGATGCCGCGCTGGAACTGCAGAAACTTGCACGCCTCTTCAAGGATAACCCGGATATGCATTTCGAGCTAAGTTCCCATACGGACAGCCGTGCCAGCAAGATGTACAACCTCGTGCTCAGTGAGGCTCGGGCCAAAAGCGCAGTGGATCATTTGATCCGCAACGGTGTGGATCCACAGCGCGTTACAGCCAGAGGCTATGGTGAAACAAAGTTGGTGAACCATTGTGCGGATGGTGTGGAATGCACCGAGGAGCAGCACCAGGAAAATCGTCGCACGGAGTTCAAAGTGGTGAGGCCGGAGATGGCGCGGACGCGCTAAGCGCGGTATCATCCTTCTTATGGCCGCTTCGGCGGATGGTTTCCGAAAAAGTGGTGCCGTTGAGGTGGCTTTCCAACCAGGCCACCACATCGAAATACTTCAGCACGAGACTTTCTCGGGGATCCTTCAAGGCTGATGTTACCTCGGCGTGCAACCATTGGAACAATTGAAGCTTTTGTTCCGGATCCCTGGTGCGTGCCAGTTTCTTGATGTTCTCCATGATGAGGATCTCGACCGCATGGGCACGCTGCCGTTTGGCAAGGAAGCGTTGTGTAGAGCGCACTATGTACTCCAGCAGATCCCGGTTGCCGAGCTCATAATGCAACACCAGATTGAACAGCCGCGCATATGCGAAGATGTCCTGCCGGAGCGTCGGCTCATTGTCGTTCAACACCTTGTTCAGCCAGAACAAAGCCTTGTTCATCTGCCCTGCCCCGAAATGAACGGAGGCCAGCGCGAAGTAGAATTCCAACTCATACTCCTTATGGACCCTGCTACCAAGCCGTTCCAGGCCTTCCAGGATGCCATCCACCAATGCTAATGCTTTCTGGTGATCACCGGAACGGTCCAGCAGACGGAGTTCACTAAGGTGGCTCGCCACAAAAAGCTGGGTCTCGATGTTCGGACCACTGAACCCTTGTTCTTCGTGCAAAGAGCGCATCACCGTGATGTTCTTCCTCGCGTTCTTCAAGTCCTGCGTTTCGATCTGCGCACTGATGATATAATGCAACGTGCGTATGTAACGCTTGGGAAGATCCGCCTTCAACATGGGACTATCATCCATGATGGTGCGCGCCCTGGCGAACTTTTCCAGGCTCTGGTCCCATTCGCGCCGCGCCCAATGACAAAGCCCCTGGGTGTAGTAACAAATGGTGGCCGCCCGTTTGGACAATGCCGTGTTCTTATCGCGGATCAGTGGATGGCCGCTGATCTCCTCCACCATCGCGTGCTCCTCATCCGTACGTACATAACCTCCACTCCTGAACACATAGTTGATCTTCGAGTAGAGGATGTGGTAGGCAGCGAGGTTCCTCAGTTTCTCAATGACCTCCTTTTCCTCTGCGATCAGCGCATTCAGATCCTTGGTGAACTGGCCTGATTCATAGGCCTCTTCCAGCAGCATCTTCTCCCAGCTCAGCAATTCGAACCAGTAATAGAACAATTCATTCTCCCGGGCCAGGCGCTTCGCGCGGTGCAACAGTTTGTTGCATTCCAGATACAGGGCTTTCTGGTAGAGGATCTCAATGTTCTTGATCTCCTGTTTCAAAATGCTGCTGATCGAACTCTCCGCATAATATGCGCGAAGGGATTTAAGGATCAACCGGTACAGGTGGTTCTTCTCGGATGGCAGATGTTTGATGAAGTTCTCTTTGGCGAACTGCGCCTTCAGCGCCTCCTCATCGTATACGTCCTGCTTGTCCAAAGCATCGAACATCCGCATATAGTTCTTGTCTCCCGACTGTAATGCGGAGTGAAGCTTGAAGAAGCGCTTCTCCGATCTGGTGAGCGATCGTATCAGGTCGAAGAGTTCGGTGCTCGGTTTCATCGTGGTTTTCCAGGTGTGATCGGGATCCCGATCCTTAGAACCAAAATTAGGGATCCCAACGGACAAGAGTCCACGTGGTATTTTCGGCACATGCGTGAACGCCTGATCCATGTGATGACCCTTTTCCTCCTTGCACAGCTGTTGGCCATGCCAGCGGCCGCCCAACTGGGTTGCATGAACACAAAACACGGGGCCGTGGCACGATCGGGCGGAGGCCAGGTCCAGGCATGGCCAGTGGACATACTCCATCAACGGATCGAACTCGACCTCACCTCTCCGGGCATCATCCGGGGAAGCTGCTTGATCCAGGCAGTACCGCGGGAGGATGGATTAATCGAGATCCCGCTCCATCTCTTATCGCTCACGGTGGATTCTGTGACCACGGAGAACGACATGATCCCATTCGACCACAACGGCGAGTCGCTCATGATCCAACCAGGGGCACCCTTGTACATGCAGGACACCGTGTCATTCACCGTGCACTACCACGGAGTGCCCGCCGTGGACCCCAGCGGTTTCGGCGGTTTTTACACTACGCCCACCTATTTGTACAACCTTGGAGTGGCCTTCACCAGTGTGCCGCATTCCTATGGCAGGGCGTGGTTCCCCTGCGTGGATAATTTCCATGAACGCAACACGTATGAATTCTTGGTGCGCACCAATGGCGGCAAGAAAGCATGGTGCAATGGTGCACTGTTCGCGGAGGAGCAGCTTGGTGGAGATACACTGATCAGGCATTGGAAGAAGGAGCTGCCAATTCCCGCATATCTGGCATCAGTGGCCGCGGCCAATTATACGGTGGTGCGCGATACGTTCCCAAGCATCAGCAGCGACTTGATCCCCGTGGAGTTGGTGGCGCGCTCACAGGATACCACCAACATGAAGAACTCCTTCATCAATCTGCCATCCGCGTTCGCCCACTTCGAAGAATGGTTTGGGAAATACCGGTGGAATAAGGTAGGCTATGTGGCCACCCCGCTCGGAGCCATGGAACACTCCACCAGCATCCATTACCCACTTCCGGCCATCAACGGCGATCTCCAGTATGAGAAGACCATGGCCCATGAACTGGCCCATGAATGGTTTGGCAATCTGGTGACCTGTGAACGTGCCGAGGAAATGTACATCAATGAAGGCTTCGCCGAATTCCTGAGCCATCTGTTCCTGGAGGAGGTATACGGCCGGCAGCATTACATGAACATCGTGCGTACCAACCACAAAAAGATGGTACACCAGGCACACTTGCTGGATGAAGGGTGGTGGGCATTGGCGGAGATGCCCCAGGAATGGACCTATGGTGAACACTCCTACAATAAGGGCGCCTCTGTGTTGCATAGCCTGCGAGGCTATCTGGGTGACGAGGCCTTCCAGACCGGCCTCACGAGTTTCCTGAACACCTACGAATTCCAGCCGGTGAACAGCCTCATGCTGCGCGACCATCTGAGTGTGGTGACGGGCATGGAATTGACCGATTTCTTCAACGACTGGATCTTTCAGCCGGGTTGGGCCGCCTTCGAAGTGGACTCATTCAGTGTGGATGGTGATCAGCTCATCATTCATATCCAACAGAAACTGCGTGGAGCGAATTCATTCTACAACAATGTGCCGCTTACAGTGACCTTGGTGGATGCTGCCGGTGAATGGTGGCAGGCTCCGGAACGCATCTGGGCTGGCGGTGAATTTTCCACTGCTTCAATCACCGCACCATTCACACCTGCGGCCGTGCTTCTGAATGCGGATGGTCTGCTCAACATGGCGGTGACAACACAACGGGATACCCTCCCGCAGACCGGCAGTGTGAACTTCCCCATAGCGAATATCAGGTTCAATACGGAGCAGCTCCCTGCTTCGATCCCGCTATATGTTGAACATTACTGGGTGGCCGCTGATGGTGATGTGACCGATGATCATGCCTATGCCATTTCTCCTGATCGTTGGTGGCGGATCACCGGAAACATTCCCGAAGATGCTTCCATCGAAGCTCGCATTGAATATGATGCACGGCCTGTATCCTATGGCTCCATTGACATTGGGCTTATGCAGGATCATGGCACCATTCCGTTCCATGAGGATAGCCTGGTGGTACTCTACCGGCCGGACCAAAGCTGGCCATGGTCCGTGCATCCTGATCATACGGTGACCACTTTGGCAAGCCAGACCGATGGATGGGGCCGCGTGGATATAAACGGGATCCGTGCGGGTGAATACACTTTGGGTTGGCGTAAGAGCGCGGTGGGCATTTCCGAGGATCCATCAATAGCACACTGGTCGGTCCACCCCAATCCTGCACAGGATCATGTCACAGTGCATCACATGGCCGGACCCCTGGCCGGCACCATGGAACTGCTGGACCAGAATGGCCGGCCAATACGCTGGCGATCAGTGAATGCGGATCGGGTGGAAATCGCGCTGCAAGGTGTGGCTGCCGGGAGCTATTTGATCAGATTCCAAGATCAGAATGGGCGGTCTGTGAATGTCGGGAAGGTGGTGGTGAGGTGAGGCCCCAGGATAATATGCGGCGAAATCCCCCCCGCGATCCATGCATGTACATACATGCGTGTTGTATTGGAGAACTCGGAGAATACGCGGACCTGAAGCGGAAACGCATGTATGTACATGCATGGATCAGTTCAGTTCCATGCGAATACCCGCGCACAGCACGATCACCGGGCCGATCCCGCCCCGGAATGACAGACCCTGGACAAGATCCTTTTCGATAATAACAGGAACTGCGTAAGTGGCGGAGCCGGAAAGCCCGCAAGCGACGCAGGAGTGCGGACTTGAAGGTGCAGCCACGCCCTGACAAAAAACCGCCCAAGAACCTCAGCCTACATACCGCAGGCTCCGGCCCGGATATCTGGCTGCCTCGCCCAGCTGTTCCTCGATCCGCAGCAACTGGTTGTACTTCGCGATCCGGTCGCTGCGGCTGGCGCTGCCGGTCTTGATCATGCCGCAGTTGAGCGCCACGGCCAGGTCGGCGATGGTGCTGTCCTCGGTCTCGCCGCTGCGGTGGCTCATGATGCTGGTGTACTTCGCACGATGCGCCATCTCAACCGCTTCGATCGTTTCGGTGAGGGTTCCGATCTGGTTCACCTTCACCAGAATGCTGTTGGCGATGCTCTTTTCGATGCCTTCGCCCAGGCGCTTGGTGTTGGTCACGAAAAGATCATCACCCACCAGTTGCACGCGGGAGCCGATGCGCTCGGTGAGGAGCTTCCAGCCGTTCCAGTCATCCTCGGCCATGCCATCCTCGATGCTCACGATCGGGTAGCGCTTGGACCAATCCTCCCACATGGCCACCATTTCTTCGCTGGTGAGGCTATCACCGGTGCTTTCCAGTGTGTACCTGCCTTTGCTGCTGTCGTAGAACTCGGTGCTGGCGCAGTCCAGTGCGAGCACGATGTCGTCGCCCGGTTTGTAACCGGCCTTCTCGATCGCCTCCATCACCAGTTTCAGCGCCTCCTCGTTGCTGGCGAGGTCCGGCGCGAAACCACCCTCATCGCCCACGTTGGTGCCCAGACCGCGCTTCTTCAGCACGCTCTTCAGGTTGTGGAAGATCTCCGCTCCCATGCGCAGGCCTTCGCTGAAGGAATCGGCACCCACCGGCATGATCATGAATTCCTGCACATCCACTTTATTATCGGCATGGGCGCCGCCGTTGAGGATGTTCATTAAAGGCACCGGCAGGGTACTCGCGTTCACGCCGCCCACATATCGGAAAAGCGGCAGTGCGGCTTCACTTGCTGCCGCCTTGGCCACGGCAAGGCTTACGCCCAGGATCGCGTTCGCCCCAATATTGTCCTTGTTGGCGGTACCATCCAACGCGATCAAAGCCTTGTCGATCATCGCCTGATCGGTCACCAGGGCACCGTTGAGTTCATTGTTGAGCAGGCCATTCACGTTCTCCACCGCCTTTTGCACGCCCTTGCCCATATAGCGGCCCTTGTCACCATCGCGCAGCTCCATCGCCTCGTGTGCGCCGGTGCTGGCGCCGCTGGGAACGGCCGCGCGCCCCATGTGCCCATTCTCGGTCCATACGTCCACTTCAACGGTGGGGTTGCCGCGGGAATCTAGGATCTCCCGGGCCTGGATCTTGGCGATCAAGCTCATTGTCTATGGTAGGATGATAAGTTCAAGCGTTCTGGTGGATGGTCTGTTCCACACCGGCGTGGGCCCTCATGTTCTCCACGAACCGGTCGAACAGGTATCTGCTGTCATACGGCCCCGGACCTGCTTCGGGGTGGTACTGCACACTGAACACCGGCCGGTCCTTCACTGCGATACCAGCCACGCTGCCATCGTTCAGGTGCACATGCGTTAGCTCCAGTTCCGGATGCTTGTCGATCTCTGACCGGCGCACCACGAAGCCATGGTTTTGTGAAGTGATCTCATCGTGCCCAGTGATCAGATCCTTTACCGGATGGTTGATGCCGCGGTGGCCGTGGTGCATCTTTTCGGTTTGCAGTCCGAAGCTTTCGGCCAGCAGTTGGTGCCCGAGGCAGATGCCGAACACCGGGATGCCCGTGGCCACGATCCGCCGCACGAGATCCACGCTCTTGGGCATGGCCCCGGGATCGCCCGGACCGTTGCTCAGCAGGAAACCATCGGGCTTCCAGGCCAGCATTTCGTCCAGCGGCGTGTGCATCGGGAACACTTTCACGCGGCAATTGCGCTCCAGCAGACTGCGCTCGATGTTCTTCTTCACGCCAAAATCGACCAGTGCTACACGCATGCCCTTGTTTTCGCGACCGACCTCATACGGTTCGGTGGCACACACCTGGCTGCTCAGTTCAAGGCCTTCCATGCTGGGTGTGGCGGCGAGCTTCTTCTTGAGCACCTCCACATCCATTTCAGTGCTGCTGATCAGCGCGTTCTGCGCGCCGTGATCACGGATGTGCCGCACCAGCATGCGCGTATCCACATCGCTGATGCCCACAACGCCTTGCGCGTTCAGCAGATCCTCAAGTGATCCATCGCCCGCGGGCCGGCTCCACACATCACTGAATTTCTTCACCACCAGGCCTGCGATCGTAAGCTTGGTGCTTTCCACCTCTTCGGCCTTAACCCCATAGTTACCCACATGCGGAGTGGCCAGCGTCATGATCTGCCCGGTGTAGCTGGGATCGGTGAAGATCTCCTGGTAGCCGGTCATACCGGTGTTGAAGCAGATCTCGCCAGTGGTGATCCCCGTAGCCCCGATCGCACGCCCTTCGAAGACGGTTCCATCAGCAAGCAGAAGGATGGCCTTGGGGCGCTGGCTTACGAGCATTGCGGTGGTGGTTTTGCGGCCGCAAAGGTACGGGTTATTTGGGGGGTGGTGGTGCGGGCTTGATCTGGGTACGTGTTCACGGGTTGTGCGCTGGTTAGGCTTCTGCGCAGTTGTCCTAAGTCTCACGGCAGTTGACAGTCGCACATGGCCGCCACGGGATCTAGCATAGTACAACCGTCATAAGACCTAAGACATTGCCACTCCAAGAGTAAAGAAATTGTGGGCGCGATCCAGTCAAGGCATGGCTACACCTTCAAGTCCGCGGCCGTCAAAAGCACGGCCTGTGGGCTTTCCGGCTACGCCACTTACGCAGATCCGGATAGGGAACCGATGATGCAGATCCTGTTTGGATATGACCGGATCGGAAGACCCCTACAACGACAGAAGCGCCTCGCGGCGCTTCTGGTACTGATGTGTTATGATCGTGATCAGGCCTCCGCCTCTTTACCACCCTCGGTCTTGGCCTCAGCACCCTTCGCAGGAGCTGAACCCTCGGCCTTCTTCGTACCGGTTCCGCGGCGGCTGCGGCGGGTCTTCTTCACTTCGGTGCCTGCGGCTTTCTCGCGGGTGTAGGTGCTGTTGAAGTCCACCAACTCGATCATGGCCATTTCGGCCGCATCGCCAAGGCGGTTGCCCATCTTAATGATGCGCACGTACCCTCCGGGACGCTCGGCGATCTTCGGCGCCACATCGCGGAACAGGGCGGCGGTGGCCTCCTTGCTCTGCAGGTAGCTGAACACCGTGCGGCGGCTGTGGGTCGTGTCGATCTTGCTCTTGGTGAGCAGGGGCTCCACATAGCGGCGCAGGGCCTTTGCCTTGGCCAGCGTGGTCTCGATGCGCTTGTGCTCGATGAGCGATATCGCCATATTGCTCAGCAGCGAGTCGCGGTGGGCCTTCTTGCGGCCAAGCGCGTTGTTCTTGTTCCCGTGTCTCATGACATTCTCAGTTGTCAGTTGACGGTTGTCAGTTGCCAGGACCTGACAACTGACAACTGACAACAACCTTACTCTTTATCCAGCTTGTACTTGCTTACGTTCATCCCGAAGCTCAGGCCCTTGTTCTCCACCAGGTCCTCCAGTTCGGTGAGGCTCTTCTTCCCGAAGTTGCGGAACTTCAAGAGGTCGTTCTTGTTGAAGGAGACCAGGTCACCGAGGGTCTCGATGTCAGCAGCCTTCAGGCAGTTAAGGGCACGCACGCTCAGGTCCATGTCCACGAGCTTCGTCTTGAGCAGCTGCCGCATGTGCAGGCTGGTCTCGTCGAACTCCTCGGCCTCCACACGCTCCTCCACATCCAGGCTGATACGCTCATCGCTGAACAGCATGAAGTGGTGGATCAGGATCTTCGCGGCTTCCTGAAGTGCGTTCTTCGGCGTGATGCTGCCGTCGGTGGTGACCTCGATGGTAAGCTTCTCGTAGTCGGTCTTTTCCTCCACGCGGGTGTTCTCCACGTTGTACTTCACATTCTTGATCGGTGTGAAGATGGAATCGATGAAGATGGTGCCGATGGGCGTGCCTTCCACTTTGTTCTCATCCGCAGGAACATAGCCACGGCCCTTGCCAATGGTGAGTTCCACGTGCAGCTTCACACTGCTGTCCATGTTGGCGATCACCAGGTCGGGGTTCAACACCTGAAAGCCGGTGGTGTGCTTGCCGATATCACTGGCGGAGAAGCTGTCCTTGCCGGAGATGGTGAAGGAGACCTTCTCGGTGCTCACATCATCAAGCTGGCGGCGGAAGCGCACCTGCTTCAGATTGAGGACGATCTCGGTCATATCCTCGATCACCCCCTTGATGGTGCTGAACTCGTGGTCCACACCTTCGATACGCACGGAGGTGATGGCGTGGCCCTCCAGGGAGGAGAGCAGGATGCGACGCAGGGAGTTCCCGATGGTGATGCCGTATCCGGGCTCAAGTGGGCGGAACTCGAAGGAACCGCGCCTGTCGTCGGATTCGATCATCGTGACCTTATCAGGCCGCTGGAAATCAAGGATGGGCATGTGTCGTCCTTCTGGTTTTGGTTCTTACTTCGAATACAATTCGACGATGAGCTGCTCGCGGATGTTCTCCGGGATCTGCGCGCGCTCAGGCATGGCGATGAACTTGCCGCTCATGCTGGAAGGGTTCCATTCCAGCCAATCGAAGCGCCTGCTGTTCACAGACACGCTGTTGGTGATGGCCTCGAGGGAACGGCTCTTCTCACGCACGGCCACGATCTGGCCGGGGCGCACGGTGTAGCTGGGCACGTTCACCGGCTGTCCATCCACCGTGATGTGGCCATGGCTCACCAACTGGCGGGCGCCGCGGCGGGTGGGCGCGATGCCCAGGCGGAACACGGTGTTGTCCAGGCGTGCCTCGCAAAGCTGGAGCAGCACCTCACCGGTGATGCCACGCTTGCTCGATGCCATGTGGTACATCTTCTCGAACTGGCGCTCGAGGATGCCATAGGTGTACTTCGCCTTTTGCTTCTCGCGCAGCTGGACAGCGTATTCGCTTTCCTTCTTGCGCCGGCGGGCATTGGGTCCGTGTTGTCCGGGGCTGTGGGGCTTGCGCTCCATCCACTTGTCCGGGCCATAGATCGCCTCCTTGAACTTGCGGGCGATCCGGGTCTTTGGTCCTGTGTAACGTGCCATTCTTCTTCTTTTTGGGTGCGGCCTGGGTTTCCCGCACCAACACCGGGGCGTGCGTCCATCACACCCCTACAGGTGGGTTTATCTTAAACGCGGCGCTTTTTGGGAGGACGGCAGCCGTTGTGCGGTATGGGGGTGATATCCACGATCTCGGTCACTTCCACGCCACTGTTGTGCAGCGCGCGGATGGCGCTTTCGCGGCCCGAGCCAGGACCCTTCACGAACACCTTCACCTTGCGCAGGCCCAGTTCGTGTGCCTCGCGTGCGGCCTCTTCGGCGCTCACCTGGCCCGCGTACGGGGTGTTCTTCTTGCTTCCGCGGAAGCCCTGCTTTCCGGAGGAGGACCAACTGATCACCTCACCCTTGTTGTTGGTAAGGGAGATGATCAGGTTGTTGAACGTGGCCTGGATGTGGGCCTGTCCATAGGCCTCGACCACCACGTTCTTCTTCTTCTTCTTACCCCCTTTCTGATCTTGCTTTGCCATTGTCTTGGTCTAATGGGTCGTGGGATCCGGATCACTAACGCCCTTATCGGGCGTTGCGCCCAAGCCAGGCGCATTGTGATGCGCCCCTACTTGGTCGCCTTCTTCTTGTTGGCCACGGTCTTGCGCTTGCCCTTGCGGGTGCGGCTGTTGGTACGGGTACGCTGGCCGCGTACGGGCAGGCCGGCACGGTGGCGCAGGCCCCGGTAGCTACCGATGTCCATGAGCCGCTTGATGCTCAGTTGCACCTCACTGCGCAGGGCACCTTCGGTCTTCACCTGCTCATTGATGTACTGGCGGATCCGCGCCTGCTCCTCATCGGTCCAGTCGTCCACCTTGGTGTCGGGATCCACCTCGGCCTTCTCCAGGATCTCGTACGCCATGCTGCGTCCGATGCCATAGATGTAGGTGAGGCCGATGCAGCCGCGCTTGTTCTTGGGGAGGTCTATGCCTGCGATACGTGCCATGTCGCTCTATGGATTATCAGCCTTGACGCTGCTTGAACTTCGGGTTCTTCTTGTTGATGATGTACAGGCGTCCCTTGCGGCGCACGATCTTGCAGTCCGCTGAACGCTTTTTGAGTGAGGCCCTGACCTTCATGGTGCTCGTTGTTCTTAACTCTTGTATCGGAAGGTGA
>JAEZCB010000072.1 GCA_023412755.1 Bacteroidota bacterium | reverse complement strand
ATAGCAGGACCTGTTTTGGAACATTACGCCGTTCCATGGATATATTACGGCCTTCCTGCACAAGACCCCATGATGCAGGTAGCGGACCCCTTTGAACGACCTTGATGTGCTCCTGGTGCTTGGGCCGGCGGTATTGCTGCTGGCCATAGCCTGCGAAACACTCTGGCGCAACCGCTACATGCCACAATGGGTGGCACGCAAGGTATTGCATGTTGGTGCCGTGGGCGCCTGCGCGCTGGTGCCCTTTTGGCTGGAGGACCTCGCCTTGCTGCGCATCATTGTCATTGTCTGCGAGTTGGTCCTTATCTGGCTTGTTCTGAAAGGTCATTTGTTCGAGCAGAAAGGTGGACAGCGAAGCTGGGGCATCGTACTCTTTCCATTCGCCTATTTGATCCTTTTGTTCCTTGAACAGGAGCGATGGCTGATCGCCCTGCCAATGACCATTCTCGCCTTCAGCGATGCCATTGCCGCAGCGGTAGGAAACCTGTGGGGCCGCGATGGGCACCGGCTTACCGGCGATCCGAAAACGGTGATCGGAAGTGCTGGATTCTTCATCACCACTTTGATCCTGCTCCTGGCCTTCCCCTCATTCACCGGCCTGCTCACAGGTATGTCTGGTTGGCAGACATGGGCATTTCTGATCACGATCACCCTCATGCTCACGGCCATGGAAGCAATGGGCTCGCGTGGCTGGGACAATTTCTTCATTCCTCTGGCAGCATGGCTCCTTATAAGAGAACTGGATGCCCTGCCCATGGTATTACGCGATGAATTAGCCACTGCGATCGGTATCGCCATGATACTGGCCATGGCCTTCCTGTTCCTCACGGTGCGCATGGGTTGGTTAAGAACAGGAGGTGCCATCGCAGCTGCCCTGATAGGTCTTTGGGTCATCTACTTTGCCGGACAAGCCTGGCTTATACCACTGTTCCTTTTCCTGATGGCCAGCACCTTCATCGGCCGCATGTACGGTAAAACCGCCAACCTTGCCGATAGCAAGCATGGCAAGGCGCGCGATGCCATCCAGGTCCTTTGCAATGGAGCCATATATGCGGCCATACCTGCGATCCTGGATCATCCACTGGCTTCGGTGGCCATGGCGGCAAGCATCGCCATCAGTGCGGCCGATACATGGGCCTCTGAGATCGGGATCGCTTTCCGTGGCACCACCCGTGACATCATAGGATGGAATAAAGTGCCACCAGGACTTTCCGGTGGGATCAGCCTGGCCGGAAGCGCGGGTGCTTTGGTGGGATCCTTCGTCTTCGGGCTGTTGGGTGCGGGACTGGTGCGGATGATGGAATTCTTCTGGCCAATGGTACTCCTCATCACCGTGAGTGGCGTGGCCGGTATGTTGCTGGACAGCGTGCTTGGTTCGCGGTTCCAACGCAAATACATGCTGGAGGATGGGACCGTATCCGATAGACCCCTGATCGCCGCACGCCTCGTTCCGGGCAGGCGATCATTGAACAACGATCTGGTGAACCTGCTGAGCAACGGCATCATCACAGGTGCGGTCATTCTACTTCTGGAACTGATGCATGGTTGGCCCCACCCTTTGGCGGGCATACCCTGATCATGGTGATAAGCTTACCGGCGTGTTGTCCATGTTGATCGCATGGTGCCAGAATAGGATCTCCATACTCTTTCTGTTCAAAACTTACAGGTTTATCAACAGCTGCGTATGGTGACCGCGGCTGTTCTTTGTATCACTCGTGAAAGCGTTGGGTCAACGGGTAGGCCGGCGAACGCCAACGAGGGTGCCTCCCACAAAAGGGATCACCACCAAACCCTTACAGGACCATGGGCAAGATCATATCAGTCGTCAATCAAAAAGGTGGCGTAGGCAAGACCACCACCGCGATCAATCTCGCCGCCAGCCTCGGGGTACTGGAGCGGCGAACCCTGTTGGTGGATGCCGATCCGCAGGCCAATGCCACCAGTGGTGTGGGCTTCGATCCGCGCGAAGTGCAGGCGAGCATCTACGAGTGTATCATCAATGGCACACCAGCCAGGGATGTGGTGCTCGGCACCGATAACCCCAACCTCTACCTGCTGCCCGGGCACATCGATCTTGTGGGAGCTGAGATCGAGATGATCGATATGCGCGATCGCGAACAGCAGATGAAGAAGGTGCTTGGGCCGCTGCGCGATGAGTACGACTTCATCATCATCGACTGCTCTCCTTCACTCGGGCTCGTTACGGTGAACAGCCTTACGGCCAGTGACAGTGTGATCATACCCGTGCAATGCGAATATTTCGCGCTGGAAGGTCTGGGTAAACTGCTCAACACCATCAAGATCGTGCAGCAACGCCTCAATCCGGAACTGGCGATAGAAGGCATGCTGCTCACCATGTATGATAGCCGCCTGCGCCTTGCCAACCAGGTAGTGGAGGAAGTGAAGACGCATTTCCAGCAGCTCGTGTTCGATACCGTGATCCACCGGAACGTGGCCCTTGGTGAAGCCCCTAGCCATGGGCAGACCATCATCATGCACGATGCCAGCAGCAAAGGCGCTGTGAATTACCTGAACCTGGCTCGCGAGATCCTCCAAAAGAACAGCCTCACGCGCATTCCGGAAAGCGAGAGGACGATCGCCATTGAAGAAGCGCTATGACGAAGAAGAAAGGGCTTGGCCGTGGCTTGAGCGCGTTGCTGGACGACCCTGCCACCGACATAACCACCGTTGGCGCGCCATCGGAACAAGGCAATGGCCACGCGGCCGAACGCAATGCGGGATCCATTGGCAACATACCGATCGCGCAGATAGAACCTAACCCGTTCCAGCCGCGCACACACTTCAGCGATGAAGCACTGGCGGAACTGGCCGCCAGCATCAAGGAACTTGGCATCATTCAGCCTGTAACAGTGCGCCGCATGGGTTATGACAGGTACCAGCTGATCAGTGGTGAAAGGCGTTTTCGCGCCTCGCAACTCGCCGGGTTGGCCCATGTACCTGCCTACATACGCATAGCCAATGATGAGGCGATGTTGGAGATGGCATTGGTGGAGAACATCCAGCGCGAGGAACTCGATGCCATCGAAGTGGCCATCAGCTTCCAGCGGCTCATCGATGAAGTTAAGCTCACGCAGGAACAGTTGAGCGAAAAGGTGAGCAAGGACCGCACGACCGTCACCAACTATCTGCGATTGCTCAAACTACCGCCGGAGATCCAACTTGGGCTTCGGCAACGGTCCATCGGCATGGGCCACGCGCGCGCATTGATCAGCATCAGTGATCCTGGCAGACAGTTGGAACTCTACCACCGGATCGTGGAGAGCCAGTTGAGCGTGCGGCAGGTGGAGGAGCTTGCGCGGACCCTGCCTGCCGTGGGCAAACGCGCATCCGCTTTCGCACCTCGCGCGAATCGCGAACTTTCCAAGCGGCTCGCGGAAAAGATCGGAAGCAAGGTCCTGGTGAAACAAGATCCTGAAGGCAAGGGTAAGATCGAGATCAAGTTCAAGAGCGAGGCTGACTTGCAACGCATCGTGGCGCTGATGAGCTGATCGCTTAGCCACCACATGGGATCCCCTGGTACCATAGACCAGGGGATCTTTTTTTTTGCGGATCAAGGACGCGAGAATCCCCTCGTCCCATCAGGGAAGATCACACGGTCATTACTTCGATCCATATCAGCGGTCCGGTCCTGAGGATCTATGGTCACTGAGGCCAATCCAGCGATGTCGCCAGGAATGCTGAACGTATAGTTGGGATCGGTCCATTGCCAAGCAGGCAACGTTTGGAACTCGAAGGGCTCACTCCCCTGTTTCTTGGCACCCCGCATCAAGGACACCGGCACATGGAAGTAAGAACGGCTCCCATCCCTGCGGGTCACCTCCACATCCACCGGTGAAAGCATCTCCTCATTCCTTTCCAGGGTGATGTATAGTTTCCCCTCCACCTCAAGAACACTGTTGATGCCATAGTCCAGTTTACGCGTGGTATTTATCCATTGATCGAAATACCAATCCAGTTCCACTCCACTCTGCTTCTCCATCACGCGTTCAAGATCCACCGGCTCCGGATGGCGGAACTTGCAACTTTCATAAAAACGCAGCATGCCCTGGGCCAGATCATTGGCACCGATCACCGCGCCCAACTGGTGCACGAACATTTCCCCAAAACTGTACGCGGTGATGCCATAGGCCCTGTTGGTGATGAAGTGGTCCGCATGTACGGACGGTGGCTCGTGGTATGGACTTTCGGCCAATGCACGGTAGTTCGCATACGCATTGCCGTGCGGATCACCCGGACGGGGGAACAACTCGTTCATCACCTTGCTGGAGGCATACTCGGTGAAGCCTTCATCCATCCACGGAAAACGTCCTTCGTTGCTTGCGAGCAAGCCATAATACCAGCTGTGCACCAACTCATGCACACTTACACCCACCAGGCTGCCAAGTCTGCGCTTGCCTGTGATCAATGTGAGCATGGGGTATTCCATTCCACCATCGCCACCTTGCACAAAACTGTACTGCGGCCATGGGTATTTGCCGAAATGCTCGTCCATGTACTGGAAAGTGCGCACCATGTACTCCGGTAGTTGCTTCCAAACGGCTTCTAGCTCCGGATCCCGCTTATGGAAGAAGTGGAGCAATGGGCCATTTGGCACCTGCTCGGTGAAATGGACATAATCCGGATCGGCCGCCCAGGCGAAATCATGCACATCCCTGGCAAGGAACCGCCAGGTGAGCTTTCCTCCAGCCGGCCTTTTCACTGAGCGACGTCCCGTGTCGTAGCCATGCCCGATCTCGTGTGCGTTCTGCAACTCACCTGTGGCGGCAACAACAAAACCACTATCCAGGGTGAGGCTCACATCGAAATTTCCCCATACACCATGGAATTCGCGGGCCACGTAGGGGTATGCGTGCCATCCACGTTGATCATAATGCGCGAGTTTCGGATACCACTGCGCCATGCTGTAGGCCACGCCTTCAGAGGAGTTGCGGCCTGAGCGCCGTATCTGCACAGGCACCTGCCCCTGGAACGTGTATTTCAACGTGGTCTTTCGGCCTGGCAGCAATGGTGAAGCAAGCCGGGCACGCAGCACAGTTCCCATGGGTTCGACCTCCACCGGGCGGCCATCCTGTGCCATTGTGGAAATGACCAACTCGCCCATTTCCTCTTCGGTCAATTCGGCTATGCGCGATCCCACGCGATCATCTGGATCGGCGATGGTGCGCGAACGCACGTCCATTTCACTGCCGGGGCGGAAGGCGTTGAAGTACATGTGGAACCACACTTCACGCAGGGTATCGGGCGAATTGTTGGTGTATGTGAGCGTGGCATCTCCTGTGAACCGGTGGTTGGAAGCATCCAGATCCACCGCCATCACATACCCTACCCGTTGTTGCCAGCGATCGCATTGGGCATGCACCATGGCACCGCAGCACACGATCAGCACTGGAAGAATGAAGGACCTCATGGCCCAAAGAAAAGACCCCGGCCGCGAATGGGATCCTCCACGGCGTGTTCGCCGGTGAATTAGGAAAGCAGCCGTTGGCGTAACGCGAACTCCAACTGGCGATTGGCCTCGGTGAGTTTCTCCAGGTGATCCAGGCGATCGTTCTCGCTGAGATATTCAGCATGCGCCTCCTTCACCGCCTTCAAGACCTCGGCCGGGTCCCATGGTTTGTACAGATAGCGGCTCACTCCACCACGGTTGATGGCGTCCACCACCGCCTGTATATCGCAGTAACCTGTCAGGATCATTCTGCGCACGGAGGGAAAGCGTTCGCGCACCATGGCGAGGATCTCGCTGCCTTGTGGCCCGGGAAGCCGCTGATCGGCTATGAGTACCTGTACCTGGTGTTGCGCCAGATGTTGCCAGACCTCTTCGACATTAGCGGCCAGCAGAATGCGCAGGTCCCTGCGGAAGGCTGCAAGGAATGCCTGCCGGTTCGCCTGATCATCGTCCAGATAGATCACTGTTGGTACCGGCACCGCAGGATGTTGGATCACCATTTCGCCCATCTCATTGGCATTTTGCCCTATTCAACGGGCTTGCACCGGAAAAGGTTTCGCTTGGGATCGCAACCATATAACTCTCATTATCAACCGCATACACCAGCCTGCCAAAAAAGTTCAACTATCGTTTGTTTTTTTCACGGTCCGTTTTATCATTTTTGCCCATACCGTAGTACCTAATAGTGATGATGGAGGTGTTGAAAGGGAAGCAAGTGGTGATGGAAGACGGGCACAAGCCTGTCTTTTTCCGGTTGTCCCACACCAATGATCGGATGCGGTTGGAGGATCTGCTGAACACCAAACCTCACGTATGGGTGCATGATCGGATCATGGACCAGCTCCAGGAGCTGGTCCGCACGCAGGATCCCAGGCTTACCAGACGCCAGGATATCCAGCAAGCCGCCATCGCCCACTTGGGCGATCTGCCAGCTGAGGAGTACGGAGTATGGGTGTACTATCCCTGGTCTAACAGATTGGTACACCTGCTGGATGAGGAGGAATTCAAGCTGGTGAGGACCGATCGGAACCGCAACAAGATCACCCGCGAAGAGCAGAGGATCCTGTCCACAAAAAAAGTGGGTGTGATCGGCTTAAGCGTGGGGCAGAGTGTAAGCCTCACCATGGCCCTGGAACGCAGCTTCGGAGAGATCCGCCTGGCAGACCATGATACTCTTGAATTGAGCAACCTGAACCGGATCCGCAGCGGCGTGCATGGCATGGGTGTTAACAAAGCGGTGAATGTGGCTCGGGAAATCGCTGAGATCGACCCTTTCCTGAAGGTGACCTGCTACCCCGAAGGGATCACGAGGGAGAATATTCATGAATTCTGCACCGAAGGTGGAAAGCTGGACGTGCTGATCGAAGAATGTGACAGCCTAGACATAAAGATCCTCGCGCGGCTTAAAGCCCGTGAGTTGGGTATGCCCGTGGTGATGGATACCAGCGATCGCTGCATGGTCGATGTTGAACGATTTGACCTGGAGCCGGACAGGGAACTACTACATGGCCTTCTTGTCGGCATTCCATTGGACACAGTAGGCGGTCTGACTGACATTCAGAAGCTGCCCATATTGACAAAAATTGTTGGTGCGGAAACCTTGAGTGCAGGGATGCGCCTTTCGATCCCCGAGATCGGCAGAACAATCTGTACATGGCCGCAATTGGGTAGTGATGTAATACAAGGGGGCGCCATATTGGCATATATCTGCCGATCCATTTCTTTGGACAAGAACATCACAAGCGGTCGGTGGTGGTTCGATTCACATGAACGGTCGCTTCAAGAAAAGGTTCTTTCCCCAGTAAACTGATGATTATGGAACAG
>JAEZCB010000063.1 GCA_023412755.1 Bacteroidota bacterium | reverse complement strand
GAATACCTGCAGGTGATCACCGATGATCCCTGGTGCTGCGACAATGAATGGGATGCCATCTGCCAGGACGCGTATGACCTGCTCACAGGTGATAACACGGATTGCGTGGTGGTCCCGCCTGCTGAAGTGGACATCAACAGCACGGAATACTTACAGGTGATCACCGATGATCCATCCTGTTGCGATGTGGCCTGGAGCGGCGCATGCCAGGACGCGTACGATCAGCTCACAGGCGGCAACACGGATTGTGTCGCGATCCCCCCACCGGGCGTGGACGTGAACAGTGCCGAATACCTGCAGGTGATCACCGATGATCCCTGGTGCTGCGATAATGAATGGGATGCCATCTGCCAGAACGCATACGATATCCTCACCGGCAATGTGGATTGTGCCGTGGTGCCACCCTCTCCCGTGGATGTCACCAGTGACGCCTATCTGCAAGTGATATTGAACGACCTGTACTGCTGTGATACGGAATGGGACCAGGTCTGCCAGGACGCATATGATCAGATCACAGGAGGCGGCAGTGGTTACTGTGCTGCCGCGGCCGAAATGGAGACCGCTCCCATGATCGCGAAAGTGAATTTGGGGACCATCGAGAACAATACGAACTCCATGGCCGGTTATGAGGATCACACGGCCTTTTCCACCATCCTTTACAAGGGTGTGGAATATCCGATCGAGATCACCTCTTATCAGGGTGGAGATGAGGACCAGGTGCTGGTCTGGATAGACCTTGACCAGAATGAACAATTCAACGATGATGAGCTGGTCTTCGCTTCTTCGATCAACGCGGGACCCATCTATACCGGTAATGTTCTGCTTGGCCTGGATGTACCCTTGGGGGCCACCCGCATGCGGGTGAGGCTTGTGGATACGCATGATGGTTCCATGTACACGAACATGCCGAACACCACACCATGTGGTAATTCCACAAGCGGCCAGGTGGAGGATTATACCATACTGGTCGATCTGCAGACCGGATCGTTCAGTGGAGAGGCGGCCAACAGTTGGTCGGTGTATCCGAACCCAGGCAATGGCGACCTCACCATCCACTACCATGGTGCGGCAGGCATGGTGGAGTGGCAGATGTTCGACATGACCGCGCGCATCGTGCATCAGGAGCGGTCCATGATGGTCGAAGGTGAACGTACCGAAATGCGCCTGGCCGGAAAGCTGGCACCCGGGAGCTACATCCTCAGGGCCACCACCGTATCGGGGCGCAGTGAACAGCGGATGATCGTTCGCTGATCTCCGATGCTTAAGTGAAGGCCGGAGCGCATGGCGCGCGCGGGCCTTCATCTTTTCAAAAGCAGCTCCTTCAATGCGGAAGGCAATTCCGGATGTTCGAACCGGAATCCGGTGGAAACAAGACGATCGATGGAAACACGTGATCCCTGCAACAGCACCGATGAAAGTTCACCCAGCGCAAGGCGCAGCAGGATCGCAGGTACTGGTGGCAGCAGGAATGGACGGCGCAGCACTTGTGCAACGGTGCGCATGAATTGCCTATTGGTCACCTGATCTGGCGCGGCCACATTGTATTCTCCTTTCATGGCGGGATCGAACATGGCCTGCTCGTAGATCCGCACCAGATCATGTATGTGGATCCATGGCATCCATTGCCGGCCGGTGCCTAACGCCGCTCCAACACCATATCGCACCGGCTTCGAGAGCCGCGGCAAAGCACCGCCTTCGGCAGCAAGGACCACAGCGGTGCGCAATTTCACGACCCGGCAGATGGCCAGCCATTCGTCGGTGGCCGCTTCCCAGCGTTCGCTGATATGTGCGATGGTATCGGTCCCAGGCGTCTCGTCCTCCTTGAAGTATAGGTCTGAAGTGACCGCGCCATAGTACCCGATGCCCGCTGCGGTCACGAAACTCGTTAATGATGTTCCCGCCTCAAGTACATGCTGAAGCAGCAGGTGTGAGGATCCGGCCCTGCTTTCTATCAATTGGTCGATCCTGCCTCGGCTCCAGCGCTTATCCGCGATACCCGCTCCTGCCAGATGGACCACGTGCCGCACGCCTTTCAAAGCGGATCTATCAAGGTAGCCCTGCTTCACATCCCATTTGAAAGTGGGGACCACGGCTCCTGCTGGATCACGGCTGAGATGCCTCACCGTATGTCCGGCTTGGATGAGGCGTTCGGTCAGCGCAGAGCCAATGAGACCAGACCCACCGGTGATGAGTATGATCGCCATCTATGGTGATCCAATTGGTTCCAGCAAGAATGCGGTCACTATCAGATCACCTTGCCAGTACGAATCGGCCAGTGCGTGTGCCTCCATCTGGATGGAGCACACGGATCAAATAGGTTCCGTTGGCCAAGCCATCAGGCAGTTCAATGGTGCCTTGGTCGTTGTCGATGATCCGTTTCAAGAGCTGTTGGCCGGAAAGATCAAGCACCACAACTTGATTGCCTCGCGCCCGATCCACGTGCAAAATGCCGGTGGTCGGATTGGGATGTGGAAGCAACGTACCCTCAACGCGTTCATGGATCCGGGTAAGTATGCACAGTGGATCATCCTCATCCAGGAAGGTGATCTCCAGTTCCGCCGTGGAAATGCAATCGCCCGTGCCGATGGAGTAGGTGTAAATACCAGGACCGTCCACGGTGCCATCGAAATAGCCGGAATGGGGCAGTCCGGATGGCCCAGTCCAGGTACCTCCCATCGGTGCATCACCGGCCAGCGAATCGATCAACGCGAAGGGTATCGTTATGGAGCATGCCATCGCTGTGGCGTCCATATCGAGTGAAGCGGGATCCACCACCAGGTCGTACACATAAGCGCGTGATGAAGCATAAGTGCACGCATCATCCGAGACGGTGATCACGAAGAAGTATGTGCCTGGAGTGGCCTGTTCACCATTCAAGCAGACCTCCACCGAGAACGGTGACGTTGCCGTGGTGGTTATCGTACTTCCAGGCAGCAATGCATCAATATTGCTGGTGATGCTCAGGTTTTGACCGGCATCCGGATCAATGAATTCCAGTTGGGCACATCCCGAGGCACCCTCGCACAACCGCAATGCACGCGGACCTTCCAGCTGTATCTGTCCTGTGGTGCTTCCGATCTCGCCACTCTCCGGTGTTGGCGGCGCATTTTCACAGGCCGTCACCCAGAAAGGGAAATCGCGCATCACCATCCCTATCCATTCATTGTCCTCGTTGTATTCATCCACACGCACCACCACGATGATATAACCTTGCATGTTGTTGGTGGGTGTGAATTGGATGATCCCTGTTTCCTGGTCCAGCATCATGCCAGCCACGGGTTGCCCCCCATAATTTGGGAATATGTAGTTCACTGAAACAGGGAGCGGACTGGCATAGCGCGCATCGATCAGCGTATATGTGGTCCTGTGGCCGTCGGGATCGGTGGTCCCGGCATCAAAGCGCATTTCCTGGCCGACACATACATGTGGCACATGCTCCTGGTTGAAGGCCGGCGCCGTGCTGCAGGGTTCTGTGATGTTATCCAGCTTCGTTTCCAGATAGATCCCGGGAATGGATTGCACATTCACCGATATAGGCCGGCAGCAGATGGTCCAGGAGATGGTCCATTCCTCGCACGGACTCAGGTACAGCTCCGTATAAAATCGGTTCAGCTCGAAATCATACGTGGCTCCACCATTACACGTGCTAATCGCACTTTGCCCGGCACATATCTCCGACACGCTTTCCACACTGCTCGGGGTCAGATTTGGAATGCTGAAGACCACGCCACAGTCGTTGGTGAAATTCAACTCCTGTGCGACCATGGGGAAACCAGAGCATTCCCGTAGCAGAGATAGCTCGATCTCAAAGAAATTGCCGCCAAGGCAACGGTACCGCAGAGATCCGCCGAGGAGATGCTCGGCATATGAGTTGAGGCCGGTAAGGCCGATCAAGAGCAAGGAGGCTGGTAAGCGAAGCTTCATCTTTCCGCGGTGATTCAGAAATACCGCAGAAAGTTATCGAACGTAGTGATATGAACATCAAGGCCGCGCTGGACGCAGGTCCGGACGGTCCAGGTAACCCCATTCCTCACGATCCTCCAACTCACGGTAAGGGAATGGATCACGAAGCACGTGCAATACCATCCACACCATCAGGAATGGTCCCGCCAGGAACATGGCCCATACCGCCCAGTCCGGCCCATTCATGAAAGCCAATAACATGTTGATTATCAATGCCAGCGAGACGATAAGTGCGGAAATGGGGATGGAACGCATGCCCAATTTGTCACCAAAGCCGTACCGTTCCCTAGCGCGCTATGATGATCCGCTGTTCACCATGGCTGCTGCCAAGCGCATATTCGCATACATAGGCCCCTGGCGCCAACGCCGTCACATCCAATGGAACACGTCCGGCTGGTATCGTTCTTTCCAGTACGATGCGGCCATTCAGATCCACTATCCGGATGGGCACAGGACGGTCAAGGTCATGGGCCACCCATAGCTGATCCGTTGCTGGCACAGGGGTCAGGCGTAACATGCCTGCACGTTCAATAATGCCTGTGGAAGTGCCAAGGCACTCGCCTTCGTTGTCCGGGATCACCGAGATGCTATAGGCAAAAGTGGTGAGTCCAGTATTCGGGCATGCATTGTCTTCCGCGGTGATAACGAAGCCCAGGTCACCGGCAGGGAGGCCCGTGCCTTCCCAGCAAATGGTGGCCACCGCAGGATTAGTACCGGTGAAGCTGAAGGTGGCACCCGGTAATACGGTGTTCACGTTGCTTGTCAAGGAAATGGATTGTGTGTCATCCGCATCGGTGAATTCAGCATCGAAGCAGAATGCGCCATAGGAACACATGGTGAAGGACATGGGTCCCGTGGTTTCCGGATCCCCGGTCAATCCAATGATCTCTCCGGCAGCTGGATCTGGCGCCTGATTGGCGCAGGCGATGACCTCGAAAGGAAAATCGCGCATCACCGACCCGATCCAAACCCCATTGGAAAGGTATTCGTCCACGAGGACCGCCACGAAGATCTTACCCTGGGCAGTGGGCGTGAATGTGATCTGCCCGGTAAGGCTATCGATCTCAAGGCCTGGATAGGGTTCTATGCCACTAAGACCGTTCGCGTATTGCACATTCACCGGTATTTCATGCTGGCGCGCGTCTATGAGCCGGTATCTCAACATATGTCCGTCCGACTCGGTAACGGCCAGGTTATAATTCACCGGTTCATTCACACATACATAAGGCACCACATCCTGCGTGAAAACGGGAGAATTGTTGCAGGGTGCAGATGCGTTATTCAAACGTGCCTCCACGTATGTGCCGGGGTTTCCCGATAGGTTCAACGATGTGGTGCGGCAGCATTCATTCCAGCTAATGGTCCAGCTGTTGCAAGGACCGAGCGGCACCGTGGTCACGACCTGGTAGACCTCGAACCCCGGCAGGTCACCACCACTACAGCTGCTTAACGGCAATTGCGCCGGACAAAGCTGGCTTACCTCCGTACCCGTGCCTACGGGCAATGCCGGAACGGTGAATGAGGTACCGCAATCGCTGGCGAATTTCAATGCCTGATCAATGAGCTCATTGCCGCCACAATCCCGGAACAAGGTGAGGGTGACCTCATACTGTCCAGCTCCAACGCATTCATAGGTGATGTTGCCTCCGGGTAGATGCCCGGCAAAGGCAGTGGATGACATCAATACGCATGCAAGGATGAGGGTACCGATCGATCTCATTTCCACCTGTTTTGGAAATGAAAAGTATGCGCTCTTAAGCAATTTCCAAACCCTTGTCAAATAAAAGTGGCGGTCCAGGAGGGGACCGCCACTGCATGTGCAA
>JAEZCB010000207.1 GCA_023412755.1 Bacteroidota bacterium | reverse complement strand
CACTCGCCGGTCAAGCCTTGCACGCTGGCCAGCGCCCCGCTGGGTCGCTTGAAGGGCCAGCGGCGGCCGCCGTAGCGCGCGCACTGGCCCGTCTCCGGTCGTTCCTCCAAATTTGCGAGAACTGGATCGTTAGCTACCCAAGTGTGGTCCCTAACTGGACATTCTCCGCGCATTAGCGACCTCCCTATCCGATCTTCGCCCGCGGATGCCATCGATCCTCGATACCTCCATCGAATTCCTCAAGGGCGTGGGACCATTGCGTGCGGACCTGCTGCGCAAGGAACTGGGCATACATGTGTATGGGGATCTGCTCCATCACTTCCCATTCCGCTACGTTGATCGCAGTGTCTTCCACCGGGTGAAGGATCTGCAGGAGGATCTGCAGCAGGCACAGCTTCGCGGTATGTTGGGGCCACTCAAGACCCTTGGTGAGAAGCAGGGCCGGCGGCTCACCGCCACACTCACCGATCAAAGTGGTACCGTGGAACTCGTCTGGTTCAAAGGGATCAAATGGTTGCAGAGCGGATTGAAGCCAGGGCAGGAGTATGTTGTTTTCGGCAAGCCGAACCTGTTCAAAGGGCGCTTCAGTATGCCGCATCCAGAAATGGAACTGGCGGCGGCATGGGAGCAAGGACTTGAAGCGGCGCTGCAGCCGGTGTATTCCACCACCGAAAAGTTGAACGCCAAAGGGCTCAACAGCCGTGCCATTTGGAAGCTCCAGAAGACGCTGCTTTCCCAGGTCATTGGCCAGCTGCCTGAGACCCTGAGCCGCGAGCTTATCGATGCCCTGGGCGGCATCACCCGTGAGGATGCATTCAGGCAGGTGCATGCACCGCAGGATCAGTCGAAGCTGGAGCCTGCCATCCGGCGCCTGAAGTTCGAGGAGTTGTTCTACATCCAACTCGGCCTGCTGAAGCAGAAACAGCTGATGCAGGCATCGGTGAAAGGCAATGTGTTCACCCAGGTCGGAGATCGCTTCAACACTTTCTATCAACAGCATCTGCCCTTCGAGCTAACCGGTGCCCAAAAACGTGTGGTGAAGGAGATCCGCAAGGATATGGGTAGTGGCCACCAGATGAACAGGCTGGTGCAGGGCGATGTAGGCAGTGGCAAAACGCTCGTTGGGCTGCTATGCATGTTGATCGCGCTGGACAATGGTTTCCAAAGCGCATTGATGGCGCCGACGGAGATACTCGCACAACAGCATTTCATGACCATCAGCAGGTTCCTAAAGGATATGCCTGTTGTGGTGCGGCTGCTCACGGGAAGTACGAGACCGGCCGAGCGGAAGAGCATCCTCACCGCATTGCGCATGGGCGGGATCCACATCATCGTGGGAACACATGCCCTGCTGGAGGACAAGGTGCAGTTCGAGAAGCTGGGGCTGGTGGTGATCGATGAACAGCATCGCTTCGGTGTGGCCCAGCGGGCGCGGCTATGGGCGAAAAGTGCCGTGCCGCCACATGTACTGGTGATGACAGCTACGCCGATCCCGCGCACCCTCGCCATGACACTCTACGGCGATCTGGACACCAGTGTGATAGACGAGCTTCCGCCTGGCCGTAAGCCCATCCGTACGGTACACCGCTACGATCACTCGCGCAATGCGGTGTTCGGTTTCATGGAAGAGGAGATCGCCAAGGGGCGGCAAGTGTATGTGGTGTACCCACTGATCGAGGAGAGTGAAAAGATGCAGGCGATGTCGCAGGCGGTGCTGAAGGACCTGATGGATGGCTTCGAGAGCATCACACGCCGTTTTCCACCACCGAAGTATGCCGTGAGCATTGTGCATGGCCGCATGGATCAGCAGACCAAGGACCACGAGATGGCACGTTTCAAAAAGGGTGAGACCGACATCCTCGTGGCCACCACCGTGATCGAGGTGGGTGTGGATGTGCCGAACGCGAGTGTGATGGTGATCGAGAATGCAGAACGCTTCGGTCTTTCTCAACTACACCAGTTGCGTGGCCGTGTGGGCCGCGGAGCCGAGCAGAGCTTCTGCATCCTGATGACCGGTGACAAACTAGGCAATGATGCGCGTGCACGGATAGAGACCATGGTGCGGACCAATGATGGTTTTGAGATCGCCGAGGTGGACCTGCGGTTGCGCGGCCCCGGTGATCTCATGGGTACCCAGCAAAGCGGTTTGCCGCAAATGAAGATCGCCGATCTGGTGGAGGATGCCGGCCTGCTTCAGGCGGCGCGCAAATGGGCGGTGCGGCTGTTGGACCACGATCCGGAATTGAAATTGCCGGAGAATGCCGTGATCGCAGGTACACTGCGTGAAAGGATGGAGGACAAGACACTTTGGGGAAGGATCAGCTGATCACGTGCTCAGGGCGGCCTTTCTGCGGATCTCCTCCGGATCCAATACATGTGCCAGGCAGCCTGCCGCGATCAGGTATTGGGCGATCGCGTAGGTGAGCGTGATGGACCAATCAGCATGGTCCAAGGGGCGCATGAAACGGTTTGTGGCAAGAATGCTGTCCGAAGCGATGAAAAAGAAGGCCCCTACAGTGACCATGAGGAAGCTGCGGACGAACGTGCGGCCGAAACGGAAGCCGGCGAATATTCCCATCGATGTGATCGTGATGGCATAGACGAGCAACGGCACCCGCATTCCTTCTTCGACATAAGGCACAAGGCGATTGGCGAGGAAGAAACAATAGGCGCCCAGAAAAAAAGTGATCAGCGATGGTATCAAAATGCCTTCGCCCCCACCGACATCAGTGATGTTATGTGCGAATGCGAGGGCATAGCAGAGGTGCGCGATGAAAAAGGCTCCCAACGCGATCAGAAAATTGAATTGATCGATATGCTGGAACATGAATGCCACGTCTCCCACCAAACTGAAGAACAATCCACCTTGTATGAGTAGAGTGAATCGATCTCCGACCCGGCGGCTGTTGAAGAAGAACCAGCTGGAAAGGATGATCATCATAGCCGGTCTGCAGATGTAGGCCAGCAGATCCATATCCATCAAGTCCCCGACCACGGTGCCGGCGGTGGCCAGTACATAGGCCGATCCGTTCACTACATTGTTTCGCCTGATATCCATCCCGGAGCGGCCCCGAAATTAAGTGCACCGGCCGCCCCCCGCGCAACCCTTTGATATCTTCGCCGACCTTCATGCAGCAAGATGCGGATCTCCTGGAACTGGCTTAAGCGATACGCGGATATCGATATTTCACCGGAAATGGGTGCGGAGATCCTCACCAGCACCGGGCTCGAGACCGAGAGCGTGGAACATTTCGAGCCGGTGAAGGGGATGCTGAGAGGTGTGGTGGTTGGGCATGTGCTTAGCTGTGATCCACATCCGGATGCCGACCGGTTACGCATTTGTAACGTGGATGTGGGATCAGAGGATCCGCTATGGATCGTGTGCGGTGCACCCAATGTTGCCGCTGGCCAGAAAGTGCTGGTGGCCACCGTTGGCAGCGTGCTCCATATGCAGGATGGTGCCAGCATCACCATTAAGAAGAGTAAGATCCGTGGGCAGGAGAGTCATGGGATGATATGCGCGGAAGATGAGCTGGGTCTCGGTGCCGGTCATGATGGCATTATGATCCTGGAGCAGGATGCCGAGATAGGAGCGGCCGCGGCAACTCATCTGGGCCTCACCTCCGATCATGTGTTGGAGATCGGGCTTACTCCCAACCGTACCGATGCCATGGGGCATATCGGGGTGGCCCGGGACCTGATCGCCGCATTGGACCACCGGCAGGGCCTTGGGATCGGGCTACTGCTTCCAGATGTTTCCGAATACGCGCAGGATGATGATGCCCGCCAGGTGAAGGTCACGGTGGAGGATCCGGTGGCATGCCCACGGTATGCGGGTGTGACATTGACGAATGTGCAGGTGCGGCCATCACCGGAATGGCTGCAAGATCTTCTGAACGCGATCGGTGTGAGGCCGATCAACAACGTTGTGGATGTCACCAATTTCGTTCAACATGAATTGGGACAGCCGCTTCATGCCTTCGATGCCGATACTTTGGAGAAGGGTCGCATCATTGTACGCAAAGCCGGACCGGCCGAACAATTCACCACGTTGGATGGCAGGCAACGCCAACTGCATACGCATGATCTGGTGATCGCTGATGGTGAGCGGCCAGCCTGTATAGCAGGTGTATTCGGGGGTGAAAGGAGTGGTGTAACGGAAAAGACCACCTCGGTATTCCTGGAAAGCGCCTACTTCGATCCGGGAGGAATAAGATCCACTGCGCGAAGACATGCGTTGAATACCGATGCATCCTTCCGCTTCGAAAGAGGTGTGGATCCGGAGATCACCGTATATGCACTTAAGCGCGCGGCCCTGCTCCTAAAGGAGGTGGCATCCGCAAGGATCTCTTCGCCCATCACGGATATCGACCATACCCCGAAGCAGCATCGAGAAGTGAAGGTGGATTTTCGCGAGATCGAGAAGCTCTCGGGCGTGGCCATTTCCCCCGACGAAGTGGTGCGGATATTGGAGTCGCTGGATTTCCGTGTGAAGGAGCGGAGTGATCGTGGCCTGTTGCTTCAGGTGCCTAAGTACCGCGTGGACGTCTACAGGCCTGCCGATGTGGTCGAGGAGGTGCTCCGCATCCATGGACTGGACCATGTGCCAATCCCAGAGCGGCTCATGTGTCCGCCGATCATTCAAGATGCGCTTTCCATAGAGCGGTTGCGGGAACAGTCGGGCGCTCATCTTGCCGCACGAGGATGCCGTGAAGTGATGACGGCATCCTTGATATCCAGTGAACGATCCCTGAATGAAGCAGGACAGATGAACAGGGATCCGATCCGCCTGTTGAACCCGTTGAGTGCGGAACTGGATGTTTTGCGGCCTACCATGCTACCGGGCATGTTGCAAGTGATCGCATTTAACAACAACCGGCAGCAAAAGGATCTCCGCCTTTTCGAGCGTGGCAGGGTGTATGGACAGCATGATGGAAAGCTTGTGGAGAACGACAAGCTCTCCATCGCATTCACCGGCGCCGCAAAACGGGAAAGCTGGAGAGTGACCGCAGGCAAGGTTTCGCTTTTCGAGCTTAAGGAAGAACTCTCGGCATTGTTCACACGCCTCGGTCTGGATCATCTGGTGGAGTGGGAGACCGGGGAGCACCCTTATCTGGAACATGCACACTCCATCACCATCAAGGGGCATGCGATCGGTGTGGCCGGTGAGGTGACAAAAGCGATGCTGCGATCTTATGATGTGGGACAGCCCGTCTTCTTCGCCGAGATCGATGAACAAAAACTACTGGCGCAATGCCGTTCTTTTGAGATCGCATATGAAGAGATCCCACGTACACCGGCCGTTCGCAGGGATCTGAGTCTGTTGCTGGATTCCCAGGTGCGGTTCTCACAACTGCGACGACTTGCTTTCAATACGGAGAAGAAACTCCTCAAGGAAGTAGACCTTTTCGACATCTACGAGGGAGAGAAATTGCCCCCTGGTCGCAAGAGTTACGCCATGAGCTTCATTCTCCAGGATAAGGAACGGACCCTTACGGATGAGCAGGTGGAGAAAGCAATGGCGAGAATACGCAGGGCATTGGAAGAGGCCGGCGCCGAGTTGCGTGGCTAAGGCTGATCCACCTGCCAGCGCCGAACGGCCGCGAGCGCTTCCTTCCTGCCTTTTACGGCGAGCAGTTCCGCGCCATCCTCTGGATCATAATTCAACAGCCAGGTGATAAGGATCTCGCGAACACCTTCGGGCAGATGGTCCACATCCGAGGCATCCACCAGCCTTAGGGCCGGATCCACAGGTATGGCGATCACCTTGTCATCGCGTTCGCCAGCGTCCAGCAGTTCAATGATCCCGATCGCTTCCACCTCCAGCACCGTTGCCGTGGATAAGGCATGGCATAAGACGAATACATCGATGGCATCGCCATCACCGCCTTCATCCTTGTTCATTCTGGTCCCTGGAATGAAGCCATAGTTGGCAGGGTAGGGAAGGAACCGGATGCGCCGGGGCTCACCATTCCTGGTTGAAATGGGGAAGGTGCCGGTGGCCACATCATATTCGTGTTTGTCCGTGCTTCCCGCAGGGATCTCGATCACCGCGCGCAAGAGATCGTTCTCCGTGAAGGCGGCGAGATCTTCAAGCCCCATGGTACCCTCGCTGCTCATGGAAATACAACCGCAGAATATGATGGACAGCAGCGGAAGGATGCTTCTGGCTGTGCCATTCGTTATCATGTATGGCCGAAATTATGGGAGACGATAGTGGATGCCGATCATTCCTCCCCAGCCGAATGCCTTTCGAGACAGCTGATCACTTTCAAGTGCATTGAACAATTGACCTCGCGCCATGGGCTCCAGACCGGCCCACCAACCGGGTGCGATCTCATGCAACACATAGGCCCTGGCCGTGTAACCCAATACGATGCTGCGGAATTGCTGATCCTGGAAGCCGAGATAGCCGGCTTCGGCAGATGGCAGATGCCCGGCCTTGTAGGTAAGTATGCCTGCTGTGGGACCTCCGCGAAGACCCAGCCGCCAGGGCCCCTGGGTAATATGCGCATCCAGCAGTAAAGGGATCTCCAGGTAGCTGGTAAGATTCACCCGATCACGGGCCTCACGCGTGCGGGTGGTGATCACATTGGTCTCAGTACCCTGTTGCAGCACTTGCAACGTGGTGGTGACCGATTGACCCACATAATAGGGTTGCCCATTCACCAACACCGTATCGGTGATCATCAATAGTGTGGTATCCTGCGTGGTGATGTAATAGTATTGGTGGGCATGTTCATCCGTGCGGAATGCCGCAGAGGTGGTCATATGCTCCCGATAGTTGGTGTAATGCAGGCCGCTCCCGATGCCAAGGTGTCTGCCCATGCGCATCACTTCCAGTCCTCCGCCATAGCCGGCGCGGCCTTCCACACCCTGGCTCCATTCCATGCTCAGAGGTCCTTCATAATGTGCGGATGTCATGAGTAATCCAGCACGTAGACTGATCTCCAGAGGTGAACGCGGATCCATGATCAAGGGTGTCCGTAGCGGTGTATCGTCATTTGCGAACAGGGTATCCGATGGAACAGCAAAAGCCGGATCATTGTGAGTGGAGGCTGTATCGGACATGGTGTCTTCTTCAACATATACCGGCTCCCATTCTTTGTCTTCACTGGTCTCTGTGGATCTTGAAGATCCGTTCTCCACCTCTGCTGGAGGGAAGCTTGGCCGATCTGCAGTGGAGGCATCCTTCGGAATGGATCCTGTTGAATTTGATGAAGGAGCATAAATGGAGCCTACAGTTCCCTCTTCCGCCAACTGATGGTCAGTGACCGGCTCAGACGTTTGTTCCAGAGTGGACGTTCCATGATACTCGCCTTGGCTCTCAGCTGTTGGTTCTGTTGTTGGGCGGCCTTCGACCATGGAAGCATGAGCGGCCTTTGCTTCGCCAGTGATAGGGCTGTTCCTTGGATCGGCCCACTCGTCTTTGTTGGCTGCTTCATCAGATGAGATACT
>JAEZCB010000186.1 GCA_023412755.1 Bacteroidota bacterium | reverse complement strand
GATCGCGCGGGAGCATCCTTCGCAACGCTGAAAGTGCGCCATGCACCTGGCCCAGGTAGGTCACTTCCGTCACGCGCCGGTAATCCTCCGCGGTCATCTGTTTCACCGGACTGAAGACGCTGTTCATGGCATTGTTCACCCACACATCGATCGGGCCCAGTTCCTGTTCGGTGCGGTGTGCGGCACGCTCCACGGAATCCGCATCGGCCACATCCACCTGATGGATGATCGCCTTTCGCCCCAGCGCTTCCACTTCCGCCTGCGCGCCCTTCAAGCCTTCCTCGCCACGGGCGATCAGCGAGACATCATAGCCGCGTTCTGCGAACAACCGTGCGCAGGCCCGGCCTACACCAGCCGATGCTCCGGTGATCACCACCACACCTTTGCGCCTTCCTGCGGTCATGTTGTGCTGCTCCTTGGGGGCTTCCAGTTCGTGCACCAGATGATCGGTGAGCTTCTGCCATTGCAGTTTTTGAAAACCGGCCTGCCCTCCCTCGGCGATCAGGGTATTGATCACTTTACGGCCACCTGCCTCTTCCCCCTTGTTGTTGATGCGCTCATCAAGACCTATCTCAAAGGCCTTCAGCATGCTGCCTTTCCGTTCCACGCGGTAGGTGCTGGTGCCCGTATCCTGGAAAAAATGGTCGGTGCGCACCGGTTCCTGTCCTTCACGTGGATCGGCGCAAGGTCTCACGGTGAACTCAGCCAGGTCGGGCTCCTGCTTCACCTCGATCACACGCACCCAATGATCCAATGGTATGCCTGGAAGTACGATCCGCGTGTGATCGCCCACATGCGGTACGCGGCCTTTCACCCGCACACCTTCGGCGTCGAACATCTCGAATGTGGAATTCAATCCGGGTAATTCGCTCCATCCATCCACATTGAAAAGTTTCGCCACCGCATGCTTGAAAGCACGAACGGCCGCAGCTTCATTCCTGAATGTATTCGTTGATGAATAGACCTTGTCCTTGCCAGCGTCACCGGCCAGGAATCGCATTTCCTCCTTTATACCCATGATCCGGATGATCACCCGATCACGTGCCGAACCGATGCTTCGCTACAACAGCAGGCCTATGATGATCACAATAGCCAGCACCAACAACGCCCCCCAGAAGAACAGGCCCATCGCCAATGCGCCTTTTCGCTCTTCCGGCAAACCACCTGCTTCCGGCATGCTCGCGGGGCGCGATGTTGGGTACGGGCCCGGTGGCACAGCGGCCGCAAGCACCAGGACGATCACCAAGCCAATGATAAAGGAGGGTATCCACCGGACGCCTAAAGGACCTGGTTCCCATGTGGTGACCCAGATCGAAAACGCCCACACTCCGAGGAAGGTGATGAGAAAGAATGTCCATACGCTTCCCCATGGCCCACGGATCTTGAATGCTTTGGCAAAGAGGGCCACCAACAGGCCTGCCACCACCACGGCGCCGAGTAAAGCTCCCATACCTGAAGGACTGCAAATTCCGTTCAAGTCCCCCAGCGCGTTACGTAAACCGTGGCCTCGCATTACCCAGACATGAGGATCCAGATCATCACCGTATTTCTTCTTTTTCCCATCGTGGCTTCGGCCCAGGCATTCAATGAACGGTTGTCCGAGGCTGCAATGGCACTGGAGGACCAGACCGTGATATACGATCCGGCGTATGTACCACTGGCCTATCCTGGTGGCGATGTGCCTGCGGATCGCGGGGTCTGCACCGATGTGGTGATACGCGCATACCGGAAAGTGGGGATCGATCTGCAACGCGAGGTGCATAGGGATATGAAGGAGAACTTCCACCTGTACCCGAAACATTGGCGGCTCACAGCGCCAGACCCGAACATCGATCATCGCAGGGTGCCCAACCTCATGGTGTTCTTCAAGCGAAAGGGACTATCCCTTCCCGTGGACCACACCACCAAGACGCACAGACCGGGCGACATCATCTGCTGGGACCTCGGCGGCGGTATCACCCACATCGGCCTGGTGGTGGATCGCTCATCCCCCGACAGTGGCCGTTACATGATCATGCACAACATCGGCGCCGGGCAGGTGTTGGCGGACGTATCGATAGGTCATCGGATCATCGGTCACTTCAGGTACAGTGGCAATACGGATCATTGAAAGTCGGCCCCATCCGATCCATCTTCGCACACGCCGTGACGATGAAGCATTGGATCATACCGGTATTATCCGTGGCCTTCGTGACCCTGTTGTGGCTCAATGGTCCCATCCCACAGGATCAGGGGTATCATCACTTCGCTGATCAGCGGGAGGTTGGCGGGATCCCCAATTTCATGGATGTGATCACCAACCTGCCGTTCCTCTTTGTCGGAGCAACAGGCCTATCGGCTTTACGCTTCACCCGTCCCCGATCCATGCGCAGAATGATGGTGGTGCTCTCCACGGCCTTCATCCTGCTCACCTTCGGAAGCGGGTACTACCATTGGGAACCCCGGGATATCACCCTGGTGTATGACAGGGTGCCCATCGCCATCATCATCCTCACCTTCTTCTGCATGATCATAAACGACCATGTGGGGGAATGGTATGGCCATATGCTGCTGCCACTGTTGGTACTCCTGGGGATCGGAAGCGTACTCTGGTGGCACTGGTCCGGAGATCTTCGGCCTTACGTACTGGTGCATTACCTACCGATCCTGCTCATACCCTTCATCATCTGGGCTTATCCATACCGCCATGGCCGGTGGAGCGAGATCCTGCTGGCGTACCTGTTCTTCGCTCTGGCTCGTGCGGCGGAAGCGTTGGACCATGTCATCTTCCAATTGTTCAGGGCCATTTCTCCGGCCATTCCTTCAAGCACCTGTTCATGGCCGCTGCGGGATGGATGATCGTGCGATGGGTGCTGGAACGTTCGCGATCCAAAGCCCGGAAAAAGGTCGATGGTTTCGCCCATGCCGCTTAATTTTCCGCCCACCAGAACCTGAACAAATGAACTTCATACAACTCCTTCGCTTCGCCTTTCTCTGCGCTTCCATCACATGCTCTCTGCACACAATGACGCAGACCAGGGAGCCAGCCAATGGCAAGGACATCATGCTGCTGCAGTGGAACCAGAATACAGGCAGGATCATGGCGGTGACCAAGGGCGATGGGTCCCAAGTGATACCCACCTCCTCGCGCGAACCGGATATGTTCTTCGTTGCTCTCAATACCACCCTGCAGGACCTCTATGACAAAGGGTGGAGCATTGCCACCTCCACCACCACGGCTCCAGGCCCGGGACAGACAGGAGAGACCACGACGTACGTGTTGCAGCGCGAACGGAAGAAATAGAGATGTAGGGACCATCCGGTCATTATCCAGGAGGCGGTGGCCGAGCCCATCGCCTCTGTTTTTTCTCACCACACAGCGCTTGAGGCGGGTTAAAATGTTATCTTCAACGCCTCAGGGAATGCCGCACCACTTAAGGTGCCGCATATCCACTGCCACGGGAAAAAAGTATGGATAGTTTCAGCAAGAAGGAACGGGAGAAAAAGCTTGACAAGAAGCGCCGCGAAAAAGCCGAGCGCAAGCAGGAACGCAAAGGGGCCGGCAAAAAGAGTTTCGAGGATATGATCGCCTATGTGGACGAGTTCGGGAACATAACCTCCACACCGCCGGATCCCACCAAGAAGCGCGAGGAAGTGAATGCCGAGGAGATCGAACTTGGCGTACCCAAGCGTGAGCATGAACCCGAGGACCGTATCCGCAACGGGGTGGTCACCTTCTTCAACGAAGACAAAGGCTACGGCTTCATCAAGGACCAGGCCTCGCAGGAAAGCATCTTCGTGCATGTGAACGGCCTATTACATCCGATCAAGCAGAACGATAAGGTAACATTCGAGACCCAGGCCGGGCGTAAAGGACCCGAAGCTGTGAGCGTGAAGGTGGTGAAGTGAACGCTCCCAGTAGTACAGCGATCGCCATTCAATCCTTTACCATGTCATCCGGATCCGGCACCTTCTCCGGTCCTCCGGCCTCATCCCTTGCCAGTTCATCCAGGAATGTAAGATCGGTCATGGGTGTTCGCTGCCTGTAGGCGGTGAGGCCAATGACGTGCGCGGAAACCGCGAGGGAAAAGAACAGGAATACCACGATGATCACACATCGGATAAGCATGGCCGTTTCGTTGAAATGCACGACCACGCCAAGTAGGATGAAGCCTACGCCGAGCGTTACCGCCTTGGTGACAGCGCTCATTCGCGTGAAGACATCAGGCATGCGGATGATGCCGATGGCCGCGACCACTATGGCCAGGATCCCAACGTAGATGCACAACAGGGAGAAGATGGCGGCCGTATCCGAAGCTGTCATCGCGGACCTTGTTTACGCAGGTAATAGGAGAAGGCGATGGCACCAAGGAAGACCACGAAGCCCATGGTGAGCACCACATCGATATAGAAGAAATTGTTGGTGCGAATGGCGAACACACCGAACATGCCGATCACCACACAGGTGATGACATCGAACGCGGTGACCCGGTCGGCGAGGCTGGGGCCGATGATCAGGCGGTAGAGCACCAGGAAGCAGGTCATGACCAAAAGCGCCAGCGCGATCACCAACGATATGTCGAACACCTCCTTCATCGTGTCAATTCCAACAGGCGCCGTTCAAAACCATCTTTCAGCTTCTGCTTCACGGCCTCCACATCACCACCGGGCACATACATTTCATGCACGTACATGTACTTGCGGTCCGGCGAGATCTCAAGTACCAAGGTTCCGGGTGTGAACGTGATCAAAGCGGCCAGCGTAACGATCTCCCGGTCGGTGTTGGCATCCAGCGGTATGGCTATGATCGCCGGGTTCATCAAATGGTGGCGTGTGAGCACATCATACGTCACCCGCAGATTGGAATTGAAGAGTTCCTTGATGATATAGCCGATGAAAGAGATCAGCTTGGGCACCTTGCGGAAGTAGTGTCTGGCGAAAAAGAAACTCATCATCCAGATGAGCACAAAGAAGGCAGCGTACACGCCAATGAAGATCACGGGAAGGGTGAAGCGCAGGTCGAAGGCCCACTCCACCAACCATACACCGAAGATGGCCCCGAGGATATTGTAGATGAACCATTTCATGGCGCGGATCCCAGAACGGCATTGATCATCACTTCCCTGTTCAACAAATGGTGCGCGGCCTCCTGCGCCACCTGCAACAGCGGTGCGGGATACAGGCCTATGGCCAGTGTACACACCACCAGCACCACCACGGGTGCCACCATCACCCACAGCGGCCCCGGTCCCGGCACGTGCGGTTCTGGATCATCGGTGATCTCCGGTTCATTCGCCCAGAACACCTCGTTCCAGATCTTCGTCATGCTGTACATGGTGAGTATGCTTACCACCAGGGCCACGGCCACCAGCCAGAAGGCTCCCATATCGAGGGCCGCACGGATGAGCATGAACTTGGCCCAGAAGCCCGAGAAAGGCGGCAGGCCCGCCAGCGAAAGCGCAGGCACAAGAAAAAGGAACGCCACCCAGGGATGATCGCGATACATGCCGCCGATGTATTTGAGCCTGTAACTGCCTTTAAGGTAATGCACCACACCGCTGATGAGGAACAGATTGGTCTTCACGATCATGTGGTGCATGAGGTAGAACACCGTGCCCATGAGTGCCAGCGGTGTGTAAAGTGCCAGGCCCATGATCATATATCCGATCTGGCTAACGATGTGGAAGGATAGGATACGCCGGAGATCGTAATGTGCCGCGGCACCCAGCACCCCCACCACCATGGTGAGCGCCGCGATCACGAGCAAAAGGTCATGCGTGAACCGGATGTCCAGCACAAAGAGCAGGGTGAACACGCGCATGAGCGCATACACGCCCACTTTGGTAAGCAGGCCGGAGAAGATCGCCGTCACAGCGATCGGTGGCGTATGGTACGATGCCGGCAGCCAGAAGAACAGTGGAAAGATCGCCGCCTTGATCCCGAAGGACACCAGGAAGAACATGGCCACCACCGTTACCATGCCGGCTTCCGGCACCTCCTGCAGTTTGCCCGCCAGATCCGCCATGTTCAGCGTGCCGGTGAGGCTGTAGAGCATGGCCACACCGGCCAGGAAGATGGCCGAGGAAAAGAAGTTGAGGGTAACGTAGATGATGGCTCCTTCCAGCTGCCTCTTTTCCCCGCCCAGCGCCAACAGCACGAAGGAGGAGATTAGCATGATCTCGAACCAGACATACAGGTTGAAGATATCCCCCGCCACAAAGGCCCCTCCTACCCCGAAGAGCAGGAAATTGAAGAAGGGGTAGTAGCCGAAGCGGCCCCTGTGCGGATCCATGGATGCCATGGAATACCATGCCACCGCCAGCCCCAGCAGCGCACTCACCACCAGCATGATCGCGGAAAGCCCATCGGCAACGAGCGTGATGCCGAAAGGTGCCGCCCAGCCTCCGGCCTGCAATACCTGGATGCCGTTGGTGCGCACCAATGCCAGCAACCATGCGGAGAAGAGCAGTCCCAGGGCCATGCCCCCGATCGTGATCCAAGCCTGTGCCCGCTCGTTACGCCACACCAGCAGACAGGCCACCGCGGCCACGAACGGTGCAAGCAGGGGTAGCAACAGCGGCGATGACATCAATGTGGGGTGTTGACGCCGTCGGTTGATTGAAGCTCGTCCAGATCGTCGGAGCCGGTCTCCTGATGCACGCGCTTGATCAGCACGATGGCGAAGGCCTGTATGCCGAAGCCGATCACAATGGCCGTGAGGATCAATGCCTGCGGAAGTGGATCGGCATACGGCTCCTGCACCGCATCGGCGCCCATGGGCACGAAGGGCGCCCCTCCTTTGGAAAGGCGGCCCAATGTGAAGATGCACAGGTTGCTCGCATGGCCCAGCAGCACCAGCCCGATGATCAGCTTCACCAGACTGCGCCGCAGCATCATGTAGAACGCCGCCGCGTAAAGCACACCTGTTATGATCGCCAATAGCAGGCCCATCTATCCATCCTCGGCTAGGGAGAACACGATCTTGCATACAACACCCACCACCACCAGATACACGCCCACATCGAAGAGCACCGGCGTACCCGGCCGGCCGATCAACGGCAGATAGAGATCCGCCCATAAGGCCTCGAAGAAGCCAAGGCCGAAGAGCATCGGGAGCAGTGCTGCCACCAACGCCATCACGAGGCCGATAGTGATGAGCGTATGGGGTTGCGCCTGCATCCACTTTTCGGTACGTTCCACCCCTAGCGTGAAGGTGAGTAGCACGAAGGCGGAGGCCGCGACCAACCCGCCTATGAAGCCACCACCCGGTTCATTGTGGCCGCGGAACAGGGATAATACCGATGCGATGATCAGCACCGGGAACAGCACACGGATGGCGATCGAAAGGATGAGCGAATTCATGTTCCCCGGGGTTTGCGCAACGTTCTGGGCTGTGTGAGTTTCAGGCGCATCAAGGCCATCACCCCCAGCGCAGCGATGCTCAGTACGGTGATCTCTCCCATGGTGTCCATGGCGCGGAAGTCCACCAGGATCACATTCACCACGTTCCTTCCCTTGCCCAGCGGATAGCTGTTCTCGGCGAAAAAGAGCTTGAGTCCGGAAACCAGGGGATAGTTTGTGACCACCAGGATCAGCGTGGTCATGGTGGCGCCACCCAGCAAGGCCAACACGCCATCCCGCACGCGGTAGCCCACTTTGGAAAAGCGCTTGAAGTCCGGCAGCTTGTACAACACGTACACGAACACCACCACGGTGAGTGTTTCAATGAGGAACTGGGTCATGGCCAGGTCCATGCCGCCGTACACCGCGTAGAAGATGGCCACACCATAGCCCACCACCCCCAGCACCACGATCGCCGCCAGCCGGTTCCAGGCCACCACGGCATACACCACGGCGGTGATCATAAGCACGGCGAGCAGCACCTCGTACGCATCCACCGCACCGAAGGACAGGAGCACATCGAGAAGATCATGATGCAGCAGGGCATACAACGCAAGGCCGAACAAGGTCACCATGATCACCTTGATGTAATTGCGCAGCTTTCCACTCTGCAACGTGGCGGTTAGCTGTTCCGCGAAGCTGGTGACACCATGAAGGACCAGGTGGTAGGCCGCCTCCGGCCCAAAGCGTTCCGGCCCGCCCAGCCGCGGCCCGAAACGGCGGAAGCGGCTCGAAAAGCGGTAGATCAACACACCTGTGAGCAGCGTAAGGATGCTGAGCAGTAGCACGGGCGTGACACCATGCCATACGGCCAGGTGCATGCCCAACGCCTCCCGCGAAACAGCCGCCGCAGCCGCGCCCAGCAGGCGGTCGCCAAGCGCGGGGTACACACCCATCACCAACCCCAGCAATGCCAGCACCAGCGGCCCCATCACCATGCCCGCTGGCAGGCGCTTGTGCGCATGCGCGTTCGCCGATTGGTCTGGCACCTCACTGGTGAGGTGTATCGGCCGCTCCCGGCTGAAAAAGAGTTTCCAGCCGATCAGCAACGCAAGCCCGGCGAAGATGCCACTGGTAAGGAACAGGATCACCGTCATCGGAATGGCGATCGCCGGATGGTGCAGGGTGGCCTCATACAGCAACTCTTTGGTAACAAAGCCCAGCAGCAGCGGGAAACCAGCGAAGGAAAGCACCGCGAGTGCCGCAGCGGCACCCGTGCTACGCATGCGGCGGTAGAGCCCCGCCAGCTTGTCCACATTACGGCTGCCGGTCATATGGTCCACGTTGCCGGCGATCATGAAGAGGCCGCCTTTGTACAGGGCATGCGCCACCAGAAAGACCACCGCCCCTTGCACGGCCACCGCCGAACCGATGCCGATGGAGAACACCAGCACGCCCAATGCACTGATGGTGGTGTAGGCCAGGATCTTCTTCAGGTCCGTCTGGAATAGGGCCCAGATCGCACCGGTGAGCATGGTAAGGCCACCGAAGAGCGTTAGGGCGAACTGCCATTCCGCCGTAGCGAAGAAGTACGGGTTCAGGCGGGCCAGCAGGTACACTCCGGCCTTCACCATGGTGGCGGAATGCAGATAGGCACTCACCGGTGTGGGTGCGGCCATTGCATTGGGCAACCAGAAATGGAAAGGGAATTGGGCCGATTTGGTGAACGCACCCAGCAGCAGCAGCACCAGGATAAACGGAAAATAGGGCGCGTCCGTGAAGGTGGCGCCATCCGCCACCCAATCGGTGATCAGCGGAGTGCCCGCCGCTTTGCCCAGCAGGATAAGGCCCACCATAAGTGCCAGCCCGCCTGTGCCGGTGACCAGCAGGGCTTGCAGGGCACTGCGGCGGCTTTCGGCGTAGCCGTGCTTGTAGCCTATGAGCAGGTAGGAACTCAAGCTGGTGAGTTCCCAGAACACGAACAGCGCGAAGATGTTGTCGCTGAACACCACCCCCAGCATGGCCGTCATGAACAGGAAGAGAAAGCTGTAGAATCGCGGCAGCTGCGTATCTTCCTGCAGGTAGCTTCCGCCATATATCACGATCAGGGCACCTATGCCGGTGATGAGCAGGCCGAAGAGCAACGCGAGTCCATCCAGGTTGAAATGGAGACCGAAGCCCAGCGCCTCCACCCAGGAATAAGCCTCACGCCCTCCCTGTCCGGACACCACTGCATCCAGTTGCGCCGCAAGGAGTCCGAAGGCCGCAAGGGGCAATGCGGCCAGCACCCAGGGGGCCGCCCTACCTGCCAGCCTATGCACCAGCGGCCCCAGCACCACGCCGGAAAACCCAAGCAACAAGCAAAGCAGGCAGATCCCCATTCAGTTGGATAAGAAGCTGGATAATGCAGGTACAAAGATGGGTTGTGTGTCAAGCCTTATTGCCGAAAGGCCAGTACCCAGGACCAGTGGCGCCACCGCCAGGGCTTCATCGGCGCAAGGCTTTCGCCATGCAAGAAGCCGGATGCCACGCACCAGCTTCTGAATTTCATGTAGCTGATCGCCTCGCCTGTTCAAAGCCTCACATCCGTGTGACCTACGTCATCTGCGGTTAGCGTTCCTATGTGGTCACAGCATTCCCCATTTTCTATTGATCCGATCTTCTGATCGTGATCTCCCTCCGCAATGCCCGCCGCCCCCACGCCTCATCACGGCCCCACGCTGTAGCGCCAAGCCACCCTACCCGGCCTCATTGTTTGATCACCAGGGTCTGATGCACCACCTCACCCAACGACACCTTCACCAAGTACGCGCCTGCGGCCAGGGAAGCAAGGTGGAGATCCACTTTTTGTGCAGTGGGCCCGGTGAACTGGAATACTTGCCTACCGGTGGCCGCCTCGGCAATGATCACTTCATATGCTTCGGGTCTATTCCCCCGGATCGTCAGTTTTTCGGTGAACGGATTGGGATAGATGACCGGCCCAGCCCCCTGTTCCACATCCGGATCGATCGCGGTGGACCCACCCGGTCCACGGCGGTACACCAAGGTCTGCGTCACGCCATCGATATCCGCCACATTACCTGCCGCCCAGATACTGCCATCGGGCAGCACCGTGGAAGCCATAAGCGAGGGATAGGGATGATCGGCCAGCGCATCGGATACCGACCAGTCCGAGCCATTCCAATGAACAATGGCACTGCCGAATGCGAACATGTGATCGGGTGCGAGCGGCGCAAAAGCGCGGACCGAAAGGCCACCCGTGGGGACCTCGCTCCAGTTCGATCCATTCCAATGCAGTACGATCGGATCCAGGGCCAGGGTGCGGCCCGCCACCCACACATCGTCCGGTGCAAGGGCCTTCACATCATTCAAGGCGCCCAACATGCTGTCGTAAGGTGCCGGCAACGGCACATGGTCCCATTCGGAGCCATTCCAATGGAACACCAGAAAACGATCCAGTTGTTCAATGGCGTTCTCGTACTCGCCCACCGCCCATGCATCATTAGCAGAAAGGACGGACACATCGTTGAGCCTGTTGGCCCAAGTCCCGATGATGGGTGCATCATGGGAGGTCCAGCCGGACCCATTCCAATGAATCAGATAGGCGATGCCCACATTGGGCATGGCCTCGCCCCCCACTGCCCAAATATCATCGGAAGCACTGGCATCCATCGCTCTTAAAAATGCTCCGCCGCCGCCTGGGGGCACAAGAGCGGAGCTGTTCCATACAGCGCCATCCCAATGGTGTACCTGCGGCCGTGCATTGCCACCGCCAGCATTGTAGTCACCGATCGCCCATACGTCATCATCACTTAGCGCATGCACATCCCACAACACATTGTAGTTGTTGCTAAAGTTCTGCACCGCGTGTTCATCCCAGGACGCACCGTTCCACCGCAGCACCAGATTCGTTGTGATCAATGGCTGATCTTGTGGGGTCTCCTGGATGTTGCCCACCGTCCAGATGGCATTGGTAGTGACCCCCGAAATGCCGCGCAACCAGTTCATGTAAGGGCTGGGGTTGGGCGAGGGCACCTGCTCCCAAAGCGATTGGCCAAGGGCGTGCCCGGAGAGCAACAGCACGAGGAGAAAGACCACTGATCGCATCAACATGGAATAAAGCTAAAGCAGTGAACAAGCGGATGCACCTTTTTGTGTTGGGAGGTTGAAGCAAAGTATATGGCCGTAGGCAGGCCATGTATGCCGAATAAGTGCATGGCTCATTGAACTCAGCCCCTACTACGCATACCACCAATGGAATGCTGCCTGCCGATCGAGGCCTCCGGCTCCCCACTACCAAACTATTCACGCGTAGGTGCAGGCAATTCGCGGTTCCAGTGAACACGTATTGACAGATGGTACCGATTCACTCCCGTTCCCTGGGATCGCGGGACCTTCTCCAGGATGCTATCAGGAACACCATGTTCAGTATGAGAAAGATCACTGTTACCGTAGGGGCCGTTTCAGGGGCGGCCTCTGGAAAGAACTGGCCGAACAGAACAAGGAAGTTCAGGACGACCAGTACAATGATGGAGAGATCTCCGAACCTTCTTTCCGACATGGTTGCTCATGCAAGGTTCGTTAATGCTGGCTGCATTTCCAACCCGTGATGTGCGCAATTGGGCTAAGCTAACCTAGCCACGGCACCCTCCTACTCCTTCATGAACCGCCCATAGCGTATGTGCTCCCGCGTTTCCAACCGCAGGTGGTAAACACCGGGTGCCAGATGCCGCACATCCAGCGTGGCGGGATGATCGGTGATGTTCTGTGTGGCCACCACCTTCCCCAGCCCATCCATGATCTGGCTTGTGGCCACGCCCGCGAACGGTTCATCTATGATCACCACATCCTTGGTGGGATTGGGCCGGATCCTTACGGGCACGGCCGTGTTGCGCAGTTCGGCCAGGCCCAGCGCCAGACCTT
>JAEZCB010000182.1 GCA_023412755.1 Bacteroidota bacterium | reverse complement strand
CCTGTACGCCGTAGAGGAAAATGAAGATGAACATGAAGTAGCCGAAGAAGAAACCAATGCCCGCACGCTCCTGTTCCAACGATTCCTCGCCCACCTTATCGATATCGAACATCTTCACCACAAGCGGCTTCCTAACACGCCGGTAGGCCTCCTCATCAATGGATTCGCCATGGAGCTTGGCCAGTTCCACGGACCGTTCTATCTCATTGCTGATCGCGCGCTGGATGCCAAGGCTCGGCAACTTCTTGTAATAAAAGAGTACGGTGTTGGTGTTGAGGATATCCTCATTCACATCCACCATCACCGTGTAAGGGCTTTCCTTGAATTCCGCATCGCTCATGTCCCGGATATCCACATGGTAGGAGATGTTCTCCGTGTCACGTATGTTGTTGATCACCCCCGCATGGTCCACCACCAGCACATGGTGATGATCGCTCTCCTGCAAGCCCAGATACGCGGCCAGCACGATCCCACCAGCAATGAGCACCGGACCAAGAATGGTCATGATGAGAAAGCTCGGCTTCCTGACCCGGGTGATGAATTCACGCCAGATGATGAGGCGGATCTTGTTCATGTGTTAATTTTTCCGTTGCTCAACTCCGCCTCATTCGGTCATGCCGGCCATGGTACGCGTGGTGGACTTCGCGCCAACCACACGGATGAATACATCATGCATGCGGGGGATCTCCTCTTCCACACCATGCACTTCCACCGCGGTGATCACCTGGCGTAGCACATCATTCAGGGTGCTGCCTTTGCCAAGCTTCACACGCGCATTGGAGAACTCAGGCCCCTCCACCACGTCGGTTATCTCGCCGGCCCAGCCCAAAGCATTGGCGAAGGCGACACGGGTGCCCTTGTATTCAATGCGGAAGGTGTTGGTGGCGAATCGCCGGCGGATCTCCCGCACGTTACCATCAAGCACTTTGTTGCTCTTGTCTATCAGGGCGATATTATCGCAGAGTTCCTCCACACTGCCCATGTTGTGGGTGCTTAGCATCACGGTGACGCCTTCATCACGCAGGCGTAGGATCTCGTCGCGGATCAACTCGGCATTGATCGGGTCGAAGCCGCTGAAGGGTTCGTCCAGGATGAGCAGTTTTGGCTGATGCAACACCGTGGTGATGAACTGCACCTTCTGAGCCATGCCCTTGCTCAGTTCCTCTACTTTCTTGTTCCACCAACCACCGATGCCCCAGCGCTCGAACCATACGCGCAACCGTGCCGTGGCCTCGGCCTTGGAAAGACCTTTGAGGCGCGCCAGATACAGGGCCTGCTCACCCACCTTCATCTTCTTGTACAGGCCACGTTCCTCTGGCAGGTAGCCAAGCCGCTGAACATCCGCCGGTCCCATGGGATGACCATCCAGGCGCACAATGCCTCGATCTGGACCTGTAATGCGGGTGATGATTCGGATCAGGGTGGTCTTGCCGGCACCATTCGGACCAAGGAGACCGAAAACCCTGCCCGGGGGCACGGTCATGGAAACTTCATTCAATGCGATGTGATCCCCGAAGCGCTTAACGATCCCTTCCAATTCCAGCATGGTCCACAAAGTTAGCCTGTGCTGGCGCCCTCCATAACCGTCCATGGTGATCATGCTGCCGTTCATCCTGTCGGCATGGGCCATGTGACCCTACAGCCATGCGCCCTTCACGATAAGTGCGAACCGGACGGGCGGTTGTTGATGTAATTTCGTGCCGTCCCTTCGATAAGGGTTGTTCATATCAAACATTCACGAACATCTGTTTTAACATGATAGGATCGATACTAGTCCGGTTCAGGATCGCAACATGCCTCCTCGCACTGGGGGTGGCGATGTCGGGGAGCGGGGCACCAGGGGGCGGAGGAGGTGGTAATATTGGCCAGGACCTTTGTGAGAACGTTGTTCCGGTGAACCTGCAGGATGGGATCCCGCAAGTGTTCACTGGGGACAATTCGGGAGCCACTCCCGCAGGTGATTTCATGCCAGGTACGGAAGGATTCGAAGGCGTGCCGGTGATATGGCATGCGTTCACCATTGAAGAATGCATGACGGTGAAGTTCGACTATTGCGAGCAGGATCCCGTTTGGGAGCAGACCTGGGGCTTCTTGTGGACATCCTGTCCTGCGGAGCTGCCCAATATCCAGCCGAACTTCAATCTGGTTGAATGTGGCAACGGCAACGTTACGTATGAACATACCGCCCTTGGGCCAGGCACCTACTTCATCGGTGTGCCTCTTGCAGGAACCTCAGTTGGCGAATACAGCATCAATGTACTGGCCACCGCATGCCCTTTAGTGGCGGAGAATGATCATTGTGCCGATGTGGAACCCGTTATCCTGAACGCCGGCGTGCCGCTGGAGTTCTCCGGAGATAATACGGCGGCGACCACGGCGAATGATTGGGTGGATGGTTCCGATCTTACCGGTGCTCCTGTGGTCTGGCATGCCTTCACCACCAACCAATGCACCAACATCACGCTTGACTATTGCGGACTGGACCCGATGTGGGGCAATACGTTGGGTACTCTGTTCACTACCTGCCCCGGGGACGAGGATGTATCGGTGGGTGCAGTATGGTTCAATACCAGTGATTGCCCGGATGGGAATGTAACGTACGGTTTCGATGCGGTACCTGCTGGAACGTATTATGTGCCTGTACTTCTGTTCCCTGATGGTGATGCCATTGGCCCTTACACCATCTCCCTCAATGCGGCACTCTGTGGCCCGCCGGAGAATGACCAATGCAGCTCTGTGGATGCCCTTCCATTGCCGGTAGGCGAAAGTCTGACCTTCGCCGGAAACAACAGCACGGCCACATCCACGGGTGACTGGGTCGTGGGTTCCGATCACGATGGTTCACCGGTGGCCTGGCACGCCTTCACGCTACAGGATTGCAGTGATGTTTATGTAAGCTACTGCGGACAGGATCCGATGTGGGAGGATACGTTCGGGCTGCTGTTCACCACGTGTCCCGGGGATGAAGCCATACTTTTTGAGGTGCCTTTGGAATGTGCGGATGGGAATGTTATCTGGTATTTCGATGAGTTGGAGGCCGGCACCTACTACCTGCCGATCTTGAACAATGCGGGTGCGAACTCCAGCGGGCCATACACCATTGAAGTCACTGCGGCCTTGTGTGGTTCCCTGGCCCTGCAGGAGCAGGAGGAGTTGCCTTGGACGGTCTACCCCAATCCTGGGAATGGGCAGTTCACGCTTCACAATGGCGGGGCAGCCGGTCTCACCCATGTGGAGTTGTTGGATCTGTCCGGGCGCCTCCTAAAGGTCTTTGATATGCGTGTGGCCCCCTATGCATCAGGCACCTTGGATCTTTCGGGTGCTAGCGCCGGTACCTATCTGCTGCGGATCACCACTACAGTGGGTGATCGCCATGAACAACGGCTGATGATCCGTTGATCCAGAAGAATTACGAATGAAGAAGGGCCGGCGAGCGCCGGCCCTTCTTCATTTGATCCGTTCACAACGTTGATCCAATGCGTTGTTCCGCACCAGTTCCTTCATCTCCTGGGCGGGATCATCATAAGCGGATCGTGGTCCACAATGGTACATCTCCTCGAATGGATCGCGATCGGTGATCATGATCTCCAACTCAGCCAGACTGGGAGGAGCTTCCAGCTGCGAATAGCTCAACATATCCATGGAGAGATACACGGTGTTGGGACCAATGCCGCGGTTGTCCAATAGATAGCCACCACCCAGATCCGTAGGTAGTGGTGGTCCAGAAATGCCACGCAGATCCCGTGGATGGGGATAGGCCACGATCGTTCCTTCATCCGAAAGCGTTACAGGTACCCTCTCGTGCAGGTCCGACTTGGTACGATAGACGATCAATGGGCGAGTATCGCCAGGCCGTGCATCGGTTTCGGCAGCAGCATTCCCAGTTGCTCCAGGCTCCGGGCTGTTGGTCTCCTGCATGGTCTGGCGGTTACCGTTACAGGAAAAGAGGACCACGCAAATGCACGACCATCTGATGATGTTCATCGCTGGATGATCATCCGTTCGGTGCGAATGCCTTCGCTGGTCTCAAGGCGCATCATGTAGGTGCCTTCCGCCAGATCGCCCACACTGATATGCATGGTGCCCTTGCTCATTGGTACAATGGCTGGCTGGGCCACCAGCGCACCACGGGTATCGAATAGACGCACGTTGGTAACCTCCGCCGCGTGGTCGCCAAGGTCGATCCAGAGTTGATCATTCGCAGGATTCGGTCTTAGTACCAGGTTGGCGAAAGCATCGCCATCTGCGATGGAAGTGGCGGGTGAGCGGGTGATGTCCACCTGGAGTTGATAGGTGCCGGTCTCACCTTGGAAATATGGCGCAACATGGAAACGAACGGTGCCTCCACCACTGAGAATGAAAGCTGATGGCATCACATCATCATAGGTGGAAGACCAGGTGGATCCGTCTGTAGAGTAGGAGAAGAGACCATCCACACTGTAGGTCTGCCCATTTCCACTATTGTAGGAGTCGTGCAGCCGCGGCAGAATGGTGTAGTTGAATCCAGGGGCCAGATCGATCTTGAAGAAATCCTGGTCCGTGGGGTTGTGCAGGTTGGCACCGGAGGTGTTCACTGTGGCGTTGTTTCCGGTGAAATTGGCGGTAAGTGTGGCTGCCTGGGCGGAATTATCGTTCACCTCATATTGATCCGGTGCTACACCAGCGGCCACCACGTTCACCATGATCGGGTTCTGGTGATAGCTGGATCCAGTGAGTTGCCAGCCGGAATTGCTCGGGTTGTGTTGTACCGCAAGCAGGTAAGTTCCAGGCTCCACGGTCACCGCCTCGTGTCCAATAGTGAGGTTAGGGTCCAGATACGCGTAACCCGAGGGCAGGCCATTGTTCTCGTTGATCACGCCCACATCTTGTGCCCATGAGCCATCCAGGTTGTACAGGGCGACACCATACTGCCCCATGAAGGTGTTGAAACCGTCATTCAGGATATTCAGATTCACGGAAAGCGATGATCCCTGTTCTACCGTAGTGCCCGGAGATGCGACCATGTCCGACCACATTTCGATGTCATTCGGATTGATCACTTGGATCTGTGGCAGATTGGTATAGCTACCATTGTTGGACACCAGCACCCATTCACCACCTGATGGTTTGTAGAAGACACCAACGTAATAAGTGCCTGGTAGCATGCTGAAAAGACCCGTGGAAGAGAACACGAGATCCTGATTGTAGACCATGCCGGAGGGCAGGGTATAGCCCTGAAGCACTTCCACGTAACCATAGAAATTGCTGGCACCATCGAAAACAGCGGCACAGTAATCACCGCTGAAGTCATTGTCGCCGCTGTTCCAGATGTTGGTGCTCACTGTGAAAGCCTGGCCATAGTACAGGGTGGTGGCGGATGGTGAAACGAAGTTGTACAAACCCATCTCGAAGGTGGTGTTACCACCACCACCACCGCCGCCACCGCCAGTAGCAGGCTTGATGCCCACCAGCGCCTGATGACCGCTGTTGAAACCACCGGTACCCCCACCTGTACCGACACCATCCGGGTTAAGGGCGTTGATCATGAAGAAACCATCGTAAGCCCCACCCCAACCCCAGTTGAAGTGGAAAAAGTCGTTGCTGTCATAGCCATCACATACGAACGCGTGGCCGCCGCCGGAGCCCCAGCCTGCGTAAAGGATGGGTCTTGAAGCGTCCAATTCACCCTTCAGCAAATTGATCCATTGGGTCTGGTTGTAGTTCTCACGCTTCACACCCTGCATGGTGGGATCATACCCGAAGTATGTTTTCATGGCATACTCCGAATTATGGTCGGTGGTGGGGCTGTGGGATTGGATCACCCATGCACCGCTCACTTGCGGGCTGTATTGCATATCCACAGCCACACCGCAGTGGTACATCAGAGTGGCCACGGCGTTGTTAGCGCTGGTCACGTTGTTGGGCATGGCCCCCCAATCGTATGTGGTGGCACCGAAGTTGGCCGAGAGCGTGCCGTAATTGGGCGCGTTGTAGGAATGAAAGCCAGCGCCCTGCGCAGGATGCCCATGATACTTCATGACCTGGGCCATCGCCGTGGCCACGCACCCGGTAACGGAACCACCAGGACATAGGGCATTGTAGTGTGGGGATTGGTTCCAGGTGGTGGACAAAAGGGGAGGTACCATAAGGATGTCCCGTTCAGAGGCGATGCCCTGCGCAAGCCTTTCCCATGCCAGAGCCACATCCTGGTGTGCGGTGCCGCCCGCTTGCACGGCCTCTCGGATCTCCGTGGCGTATCCTTCGAACCATTTCGCCACATGGATCGGCATGATGCCGTTCACGTATGGCTTTTCAATGGAATAGGCCAGGATCGGATGAACGAGATCATCTCCTGCGATGATCACATAGCCTCCGCCAGTGTGGTTGAAGACACGGTATAGCGTTACCGATCCATTGTCGGCTAATGCGGGATCGGCTTTCACATGCACCAATTCCAGATGCTCTGCCCTGATGCCGGCGAGAGCATCCACATTGGCAGCAAGGAAATTGGCAGCCACGGTGCGGGCGGTGGTCTCATCCACCTGGGCGGCGTGCATGCCGCTGTGGATGCAGAAGGCCAGGAGCAGTGAGGTAATGCGGCCACTAAAGAAAGGAATGCGTTGTGCAGGGGAGGAGAATGCTTTCATCTTATGGCATTTTTTTGGGACTGATCAGAAGCTGGCGAACTTCCAAAGCGGGTCATGCAAAATTGAACCTTTCCATCGAAATAAGAATCCCCCATTTGTGGGAGCAGGTATGGTCACGGAAAACAGTGAGTTGTTATTTCCAAGATCACTTTGGGGCAATGGCGGTGTTGAGTTGATCTGATCGCGTGCTATTAGGATCAAGCCTGGCTGTTCCATCCGGGTCTTTTGAAGCGACCCGTCCATCGTAGAACAAGAACGGCGCCTTCCGGCGCCGTTCTTGAATTCTGTATCAATGCTGAGATCACTCCGCCAGCACTACCACTGTATTGTTCACCACTTCCACCACGCCGCCTTTTACAGCGAAGGTCTCAGTGCCGTTGGCGGTCTTTACTTCCACGTCACCGGCCTTGAGCACGGTGATCAGTGGCGCGTGGTTGTCCAGGAAACCCATGCTGCCATCCATGCCGGGCACGGTAACACTCTTGGCTTCGCCCTTGAAGAGCGGTTTGTCCGGGGTGATGATCTCCACTTTCATAATTACCGTGCCTCGGCCAACATCTTCTTGCCGACGGTGATCACATCCTCAATGGTGCCCTTCAGGTTGAAGGCGGCTTCAGGATACTCATCCATCTCACCATCCATGATCATGTTGAAGCCCTTGATGGTCTCCTCGATGGGCACCATCACACCGGGCAGACCGGTGAACTGTTCGGCAACGAAGAACGGCTGGCTCAGGAAGCGCTGTACGCGGCGGGCACGGCTCACAGCCTGTTTATCCTCCTCGCTCAATTCATCCATACCCAGGATGGCGATGATATCCTGTAATTCCTTGTAGCGTTGGAGGATCTCTTTCACCCGCTGGGCGCAGTTGTAATGCTCATCACCCACGATGGCGGGGGTGAGGATCCGGCTGGTGGAATCCAACGGATCCACAGAAGGATAGATGCCCAGCTCGGCGATTTTCCGGCTCAATACCGTAGTGGCATCAAGGTGCGCGAAGGTGGTCGCAGGTGCGGGATCGGTCAAGTCATCGGCAGGAACGTAAACGGCCTGTACCGAGGTGATGGAACCACGTTTGGTGGAGGTGATCCGTTCCTGCATGGCGCCCATCTCGGTGGCCAGCGTAGGCTGGTAACCTACCGCGCTCGGCATCCGGCCGAGCAGGGCGGATACCTCGGAACCCGCCTGCGTGAAGCGGAAGATGTTGTCTACGAAGAATAGGATGTCGCGGCCACCGCTCTGCTCATCACCATCGCGGAAATACTCGGCCAGCGTAAGACCACTCAAAGCCACCCGGGCACGCGCTCCGGGAGGTTCGTTCATCTGCCCGAAGATGAAGGTGGCCTGGCTGGTGGCAAGTGCGTTGTAGTCCACCTTGCTCAGGTCCCAGCCGCCCTTCTCCATGCTGTGCATGAACTCTTCGCCATACTTCACAATGCCGCTTTCGATCATCTCGCGCAGCAGATCATTCCCTTCACGGGTACGCTCTCCAACCCCGGCGAACACGCTGTAACCGCTGTAGCCTTTGGCGATGTTGTTGATGAGCTCCTGGATCAATACCGTCTTGCCCACACCGGCGCCACCGAACAGACCGATCTTACCACCCTTGGCATAAGGTTCGATCAGGTCGATCACTTTGATCCCGGTGAAGAGCACCTCGGTGCTGGTGGTGAGTTCTTCGAACTTCGGTGCTTCCCGGTGGATGGGGTAGCTGCGGCCGGTGTTCACCTCCTTCATACCATCGATCGCATCACCGGTCACGTTGAAGAGGCGGCCCTTGATCGCTTCGCCCACAGGCATGCTTATGGGCTTTCCCTGTCCGATCACCTCCGCACCACGGCGCAGGCCGTCGGTGCTGTCCATGGATATGGCACGTACGGTATCTTCACCGATCAATTGTTGGGTCTCCAATACCAGCGTGGTGCCATCGGGCCGCTGGATGTGGAGGGCGTCATAGATGTTCGGCAGGTCCTTACCGGCCTCGAAACGTACGTCAACGACAGGCCCGATGACCTGTACGACCTTTCCGATGTGCTTGGACATGAGGGCGTTTTGCGATTCGTGGGGATGTTGGCCCCTATTTGCGGCCGCGAAGGTAAGGGGAAAATGCGGTTGGAGGTTGGGAGGATCTGTTGTCCGTTGTCGCTAGTCAGGGAATAATGGTTCTCCCAAGGGCTGGTCACAGTTAAGTCCGCACGAAACCGCCATCTGCCCCTACCTCTTCCTCCTCCCTGCGATCTGCTGTTGCTGCTGCTTCTGCATATCCTCCAGACGCTGTTGCCAGCGGCTCTTTTTCTTCGGGGTCTTCATGTTCTGCAGTAGCTGTGCGCGGAGTTTGTCCTCGTTCACGAACCACTTTTTCAGCAGGGTCATCTGCAGGATGCTGATGATGTTGGCCAGCAGGTAATAGTAGCTGAGGCCGGCGCTGAAGTTGTTCAGGAAGAACAACATCATGATGGGGAACATCCAGATCAGCAGTTTCATGCTGGGCATTCCCTGCTGCTGTGGCATCTGCTGCTGGTTGATGAGCGAGTACACGATAGTACTGGCGGCCATGAGAAGGGTGAAGAGGCTTACATGGTCTCCATACAGCGGTATGGTGAACGGCAGGTCAAGGATGCTGTCGTAGCTGCTCAGATCGTCGGCCCACAAGAATTTCTCCTGGCGCAACTCTATGCTGGCAGGGAAGAAGCGGAACATGGCGTAGAGGATGGGCAGCTGTACCAGCATGGGCACGCAACCGCTTGCCGGATTCACGCCCGCTTTCCTGTACAATTCCATAGTGGCCTGCTGCTTCTTGAGCGGATCGGCATCCTTGTTCTTTTCGTTGATGGCGTCCATCTCCGGTTTTAGGGCGCGCATGCGGGCACTGGCCACGAAATTCTTGTAGGTGAGCGGCATGAGCAACAGCTTGATCACCAGGGTAAGCACGAAGATGATGATGCCGTAACTGAGGTCGAAACGGTTGAGGAAGTTGAAGATGGGGATCACCAGAAAGCGGTTCATCCAACCGAATATGCCCCAGCCCAGGTCTATGATCCGATCGAACTGATCAATGTCCGTGTTCCGCAGGGTGTTATAATGGTTGGGCCCCAGGTACAGCCGCATGGGGATCTCCAGATGGGCGCTTCTTTCCTTATCGAAATACAGTTGCGCATGATATCGCTTGGTGTGCAGGCTATCCTCTTCAAGAGGTGTTATGGCCAGCTCCGAGCCGCTCCCGGAGAAGCCTTCATTGCTTACCATGGCCACGGTGAAGAAATCCTGCTTGAAGGCCACCCAATTGGTGCGGCCGTTCAGGCGTTGCTCATCCGCATCGGACTCGCTCAGGTAATCCCGGTCATCATTGAAGTACTTGTAGTAGATGCTGCTCTTCTGTAGTTCGGTAGGCCGGTATTTTTCGTTGCTGAACCCGGTAAGGTCCCAGCGGAAGAAAAGGTTGCGCGGATCGATCTCCTGCTGGAGGCCCACGATCTCCGTGCGCACATCCATGAAGTAGCTGCCGGAGTCAAGGGTGTAGGTTATGCTGAGGTAACGGCCTGGATTATTGGTCTGGGCGAGCATGCGCACCGCGTTCGGTCCCAGCCGTTCGGGCACGAAATGCAGATCCCTGGTGCCGATGTCCTGGTTGCCTAGAAAGAACCGGAACTCAAAGTCGTTCTTATCCGGATCGGCCAGCAGCAGAGGCCTACCACCATAGGTGGTGTAATGCTTCAGGTTCATCACCTTGGGTTGGGCGCCCTTGGTGCTGAGGGTGATGTGCAGGCGATCGTTCTCGATCACCACATCGCGTACCTCCCCTTCGGCGGCTGTATGGAATACGCCGAACCGCTGCTGTAACCTTCCTTCACGCACGCTGTCCGGATCGGCCTCCTGCGGCTCTGCTCCAACACCAGCAGGCGCGGGATCCTGTTCCTGCAAGCGCTGTTCGGCATCTTTCGCCCTGCGCTCGGTCTCCACCTGCGCGAGACTGTCCACGCGGCGCTGCTCCGCCGCCAGTTGCTCCGCCGTGGGCTTGGTATACCAGGTGTAGCCAATGAGAATGGCGGCTATAAGGATCAAGCCAATGACAGAGTTCCGGTCCATGTATTCCCGTGCAGGAGTTCGCTAAAGGGCCGCAAAGATAGCCGATGCCCCTGTGCGGGACCCGGGCAAACCAAGGATCATCGGATCGGAAAGGCCAAGCCGCCTGTTTCAGGCTTCCGCTCGTCTCGCCTTCTTCACCGGCGCCACCACCTGAGCGGCGTTCACGAAGTGGACGAACAACGGATGCGGCCGCGCCACGGTGCTGCTGTACTCAGGGTGGAATTGCACCCCCACGAACCAGGGATGGTCCTTCAGTTCCACGATCTCCACCAGTTTGGTGGCCGGGTTGATGCCTGTGGCGCTCATGCCGGCATCCTGGAAGCGCTCCAGGTAGGAATTGTTGAATTCGTACCGGTGGCGGTGGCGCTCGCTGATCTCGTTACGGCCATACACTTCCAACACACGACTGCCGTCCGCAAGGAAACAATCATAAGCGCCCAGGCGCATGGTGCCACCCTTGTTGGAAATGGTCTTCTGTTCCTCCATCATGGCTATTACACCATGTGGTGTTTCGGGATCCATTTCCGTACTGTGGGCATTTTCCAACCCGAGAACATTGCGTGCGAATTCGATCACGGCGCACTGCATGCCGAGACAGATGCCAAGGAACGGGATCATGTTCTCGCGCACATGGCGAATGGCCTGCAACTTTCCTTCCACGCCACGGTGTCCGAAGCCAGGTGCCACCAGCACCCCGGAAAGACCTTCCAGCTTCTTGGCCACATTCTCCGCAGTGATACGTTCACTGTGTATCCACCGGATGTTCACCCTTGTCTCCAGCTCCGCGCCGGCATGGTCCAGCGCTTCCTTGATGCTCTTATAGGCATCCTTCAACTCCACGTACTTGCCCACCAGTCCGATGTTCACCTCACCTTTCGGTGCTTTGAATCGGCGCAGGAATTCATTCCACTGGCCCAGATCGGCAGGTGGGTAGGTGGCGATCCCCAGCTTTTTCAGCACCACTTCGTCCAGACCTTCAGCCAGCATGTGCAACGGCACATCGTAGATGGTTTCGGCATCACGGCTCTCTATCACGGCCTGCGGTTCCACATTGCAGAATAGGGCGATCTTCTCCTTCATGCCTTTGCCCATGGCATGCTCGGTGCGGCATACCAGCACATCCGGCTGCACACCCAGGCTCAGAAGCTCCTTCACACTATGTTGTGTGGGTTTGGTCTTCAATTCGCCGGTGGCGCCCAGAAAGGGCAGCAGGGTGAGGTGGATGCTCAGACAGTCCCGGCCTTTCTGCCAGCGCAACTGGCGCATGGCCTCCACATAGGGCAGGCTCTCTATGTCGCCTACGGTTCCACCCACTTCGGTGATCACGAAATCGTAGATGCCTTTTCGCCCGAGTGCCTGGATATGCGACTTGATCTCGTCCGTGATGTGCGGGATCACCTGCACGGTCTTCCCCAGGAACTCGCCCCGGCGTTCCTTGTTGATGACGTTCTGGTAGATGCGTCCGGTGGTGACGTTGTTGGCCTTACTAGTGGGCACATCCAGGAAACGTTCGTAGTGGCCCAGGTCCAGGTCGGTCTCAGCCCCATCTTCCGTTACGTAGCATTCACCGTGCTCGTAGGGGTTGAGGGTGCCGGGATCCACATTGATGTATGGATCCAGCTTTTGTATGGTAACGGTGAAACCGCGGGCCTGCAACAGCTTCGCCAGGCTGGCGCTAATGATGCCTTTGCCGAGGGAGGATGTCACCCCGCCGGTGACGAAGATGTATTTGGTGGAGCCCGTCATCACTGCATGATCCATCCCTGAATGGGATCGGTGATCACGGGGTGTAAAGGTAAACTTCCCCTTGGGAATGGAGGTGGCTTTTTATGAACCACCTACTTGATCACAAGCGCTCAGAACCGGTAGCTCAGTCCCGCACTTGGCAGAAATGGCAGCTGGTTCACCCGGCGGTAGCGTACGCGATCGAAATAGAAGATGTTCTCCCGATCGTAGGCATTCGTAAGGCTGAGGTCCACTTCGAGGCGGCGGTTCTCATCGAAGCGCCATGTGCGTGTGAGCCCCACATCCAACCTGTGGTAATCCGGCAGGCGACCACCGTTCAATGGCCCGAAGAGCACAGATAGGTCCGCGTTGCTGTGCACATAATCATAGTTTATGTTCCCAGCGAACGGCATGGATCCGTAGAATCCTTGTGTTTGGGTGAACGGGAAGCCGGATCCGTAGTTCCAGCGTATGTTGAACTTGTACGCATCAAATTGGCCGAATGCCTGGCTGAACACGAAGTTCATGTTGTGCCGCCTGTCCCACACGGGGTTGTATAGCTGCTGCCCATCGAAACGATCCACGTAGGTGTAGCTGTACACGAACCAGACATGTGTGCGGCCCTGTTCGTAGCGCAGTTGCATATCCGCCCCATAGGCCTGGCCCGTTTCCACAATGAAATCCTTCTTCAACTCATCTGGTTTGTCCTCGAACTCCTGGGTATCATTGAAGATCTTGTTGCGGTTCAAGTTGGTCACCTGGCGGAAATCCTTCAAGTAAACCTCGAAATTGGCGGTAAGGTGATCGGTTATGTCCTGTTCGATACCCGCCACATAATGGTTGGCGCGCTGCAGTGGATCGCGGATCTCGCGTACTTCTCCATCCCGGGTGGTAAGTGTTCCGGGTAGGTCCTCCGGTGCTGATAGGAAGCCGTAGAAGAGGTTAACCACATCGCGATCGCTGTTGGCGGCCACCAGGTTCTGGCTGTAGCGGCCGGCGGCGAGCTTGAAGCGGGTATCGTT
>JAEZCB010000158.1 GCA_023412755.1 Bacteroidota bacterium | reverse complement strand
GTGAGGTCCACCTCTTCCCATTCCGAACAGAGAAGTTAAGCTCACCAGCGCAGATGGTACTGGGCCGCAAGCCCGGGAGAGTATGTCGTCGCCGATCTAAAAGCCCCGTCCAGAAATGGACGGGGCTTTTTATTTCAACTCATCTGCGGCAGGCCATTTGCATCTTCGCCCATCCTATGCATCACCGAACCCCGGTCTTGTTGCGATCCCCTCTTTATCTCCAGATCGGTTTGCTTTTGCTCGGGTTGTTGCATTACCCTGGGATCCAAGCCCAACGGCTTCAGGGCACGCTCGCTTTCTCCGATCGGCCAACGTCGGTGCTGCTGTTGGATACCCGCGGCGGTGACCACATGGTGATCGACTCAGCGGCCGTGGATCGCAAAGGGCGTTTCTCTTTTCAAGGCCACCCATACCCTGCGGGTTTCTATCAATTGGCAGTGAATGATTCCGACCGGGTGGACATCATTCTCGATCCACGGGAGCGCGAAGTGAGGCTGATCTTCACTGGAAAACCACTGCAGGAGAACATTCTGGTAGAGCGTTCATTGGAGAACCAGCGGCTCTGGGAGTACAAAATGTCCAGCCGGAGCGGGCAAGAGCGGCTAAGATCTATCGCGGCGCAACGAACCGGAATAGATACCGCCGATCAGGCCGCTCATCGGCGCCTGGATAGCGCTGAAGCAGTCATTCACAGGCAACGCATCTCCTTGCTTGATAGACTTGTTACGGATACCGCGAGTTATTTCGCCCATGTGGTGCGTACCGATCGTGCGTTGTCCGCAGCAGCCTCGCGGGGGCCCTTAGCGATAGCTTCAGCCATGGATTGGACAGATGGCCGCCTCATGCGTAGCTCCGTCTATTCTCGGGCGGTGATGGCCTGGATGCAGACCGCACCTCCGGAGCTTCCAGATGGTTTTATTTCCGCCATTGATTCCCTTTTGCTCTGGACCGCGCCGGAGCTTGAAGCATGGGATCTAACTCGTTCGCTTCTTGTGCGCATATTCGATCAATATGGCCCTGACTTCGTCTCACAATATCTGGTGGATCGGTATGTGGTCGGGGAAGGGTCGCTTATCCCCCCCGACAAGAGGTTGTTCGGCATCATTGCCGACCAGCTTCAAGTGGCGGTTGGAGCCAAGGCGCCGGAAATTCTTCTGCCAGACCCCATCACGGGTGATACCACCTTGCTCTACGATGTGCTCCCTAGGAATCGCGCCACCATCATCTTCTTCTACTCCAGTTCCTGCGAGCATTGTCACGAGCAGATGCCCTTCCTTGACCGAATGTACCAGCAATGGCGCGGGGAGGGATTGCATGTGATCGGGATCGCGTTGGACGCCGACCAGGAGGAATTTCAGCAGGGTTTGGATGAGGAACGTTTTGAGTGGCCGGCCTACAGCGAGTTGATCGGCTGGGGTTCTCCGGCCGCAAAGGCTTTCAATGTGAAGGCCACGCCAACACTATTTTTACTGGATAAGGACGGCATCATCATGGCCAAACCATATGATCACCAGGAGTTGGAGGTCGTACTTGAAGATCTATTCAAGTGAATGGACCCAACGGGAGGATCCATTGCTGATGATCAACGGGCCATTCCAACGCCTCCGGCCGGCCGCCGCAGAAGATCCCATACACCGTGGAACCTGATCCGCTCATGGCCGCATACACGGCGCCAGCTGCTTTGATCTTTTCCTTCGCGATCCTCACTTCGGGGTAGGCGGTTAAAACAAAACCTTCCATGTCGTTCACCACATCTTCCTGCCATTGATCGATCGGCAATGCAATCCTTCGCATTAGATCGGCAGGTGCACCTGTGGGTCGCATGGCTCGGTAAACTTCAGCAGTAGCCACGTGGATCCCAGGGTTCACGAGCATCAACCATTTCTTGGTTAGATCAAGCTCTACTGGCTGAAGGATCTCGCCACGCCCTTTGGCAAGCTGTGGTCTTGGTTCTAGGAAAAATGGCGGATCACTGCCCAGCCTTGAAGCAAGGTCGTGAAGCACCTTGCGTTCCAGCCCCAGCCCAAGCAGACGGTCCAACAAAAGCAACATATGGGCCCCATCACTGGAGCCGCCACCCAGTCCGGCGCCGGTCGGGATCACTTTATGCAGGTGTACACGCAGGCCGGGGATCCAATGCTTTTCACGGATCAGTTCCACCGCTTTCATGCACAGGTCCGCCTTTGGATCACCGGCGATCTTCAACCCGGTCCGTTCATATCGCACCGTTCCCTGTGGCAGCTTCTCATCCACCACCGCCTCCAGCACATCGGATAGAGGGATCGGGATCATCACGGTTTCGATCTCGTGATAGCCATCATCCCTTTTTCGGATCACCCGGAGACCGATGTTGATCTTGGCTGGAGGAAATAGCACCATCGCCGCGAAGGTATCCGCAGAGGCCACCTCATAAGCAAAGCCGCGCCGGACATGATGCCGTTGCCCTACCTTCGCCCTCCCGAAACCAGCAACAGCATGCAGACCTTTCTGGAATTCGAGAAGCCGGTGCAGAACATCATCGAGCAGATCGAGAAGTTGAAAGAGCTGGCTTCACAAGGTGAAGTGGATGTGAGAACGACCATGAAGGACCTTGAGAAGAAGCTGGTGGAGACGCGAAAGCAGATCTATTCCAAGCTGAGTCCGTGGGAGCGTGTGCAGGTGAGCCGGCATCCCGATCGCCCTTACACGCTGAAGTACATCGAGCATCTTTCCGATGGCACCTTCATCGAGTTGCATGGTGATCGTACAGTGAAGGATGATAAGGCCATGGTCGGCGGGTTCGGCTTGATGAATGGACGCGCCGTCATGTTCATTGGGCAGCAGAAAGGCATCAACACCAAGATGCGGCAGTACCGCAACTTTGGCATGGCCAATCCAGAAGGTTACCGCAAGGCTTTGCGGTTGATGAAGCTGGCTGAGAAGTTCAACAAACCGATCATCACCCTGATCGATACACCAGGCGCATACCCGGGATTGGAGGCCGAGGAGCGGGGGCAGGGGGAGGCCATAGCGCGCAACATCTTTGAGATGGTGCAGTTGAAGGTGCCAGTGATCTGTGTGATCATCGGCGAGGGTGCATCGGGTGGTGCGCTGGGCATAGGCGTGGGAGACAAGGTGCTCATGCTGGAAAACACGTGGTACAGCGTGATCTCTCCCGAATCATGCTCTTCCATACTCTGGCGGAGCTGGAACTACAAGGAGCAGGCGGCGAAGGCGCTGAAGCTCACCGCCGAGGACATGCTCAAGAACAAATTGATCGATGGCATCATAAAGGAACCGGTCGGTGGAGCCCATGCGGACCCCAACGAGGCCTGCCGGTTGGTGAAGAATGAGGTGATCGCCCAGCTGAACAAGTTGGCGAAGATCGATCCGTCGAAGCTGGTGGATAGGCGTATCGCCAAGTTCTGCGATATGGGCGTGGTATTGAAAGCGAAAGGCCGAAAGAGTGCCTAGCGATTATAGAGCGGCAGCAATCCACCGACCTCCACAGGCACCGTGATCGTATTCACCAGGTTGCCGAGCATGGGATCCACCACAAGTATCTGCTGCTGTGTCCCAGCGTACAATATCCCGTTCGCTTCATCATAAGCCACATCGCTGCACGCTGTGGAAAGTAATGGAGAAGCTGAATTATCGGTGTAGGTCCAGCGCACGACCTGGTCTTCCAAAGCCAATGCATATTCATTCATGTTGATCCTGGACACAGCACGAATGGGCGTATCATTGAATACCCGCATTTCAAAAACACCTCCGGAGTTCACGTTCCGCGATTGGATCACGCCATTGCCATCCCTGTTGCCGAAGACCAAGATCTGTTGAGGAGTTCGTGCGAACATCTCTTCCACCACCACATCGATCGGTTGTTGATCGAGGATCACCCCACTCCCGTATCCATAGATCACCAACTTTCGCAGCATGGTCCCCAGCATCACCTGTTCGGCAACGAGCCGGTTGCCGGCGATCACGGTCGCGTAGGGCCTGTGGTCCACCAATGCTTCAGCGGTGAACACCGGGGAGGTTGAACCCTTATATCCGCGGATCCGGCCATCGTTCGTGCTCACATAAGTACGATCATCCGAGCGATCGGTATGGACATGGGTGAAATAGGGAATCTCCTGTGCATTTTGGTTGGGTATCTGCCCAATGCTGTGCTGCCCATCGGTAGGTATGATCTGGAGTGGTGCGAAAAGATCTCCGGCCAGGTAAAGCGACGCGGTGTGCGAGTTCACTTCCGCGGCCGTGACGGGAGAGAGACTCGTCACCACCGATTGCACTCCAACGCTATCTATTTTGATGATGTCACCGCCACTGGCAGGCACCACATACAACGCGCGTGTCCGCAAAGGTGTGCCCTGTATATATATGGTGCGGAACGCGCTGGTGGTGTTATCACCATCAGAGGCTTGGATAGCGATCGTATACGCATCGGAGATGATGGTCTCGCTGTTCACAATGAGCGACCGATCGATGGTGACTGAGGGCGCATCAATATGTTCTACGATCGTGGGGACTATCGGAACGCCGTTGGCATCATTCAAAGCGATCCGTACCGTTCGCACTACATTGTCATCACGCACATCCACGATCACCTTGATCGTGTCAGGCACATATATGGTGTGTGATCCAGGCGGCGACACGATCGAAACGGAAGGCCCCGTCTCATCCTGGTCCTTTCTGCATCCGCACAGCAGAAGGATCGGAAACACCAGCAAGGGTAGGGCTTTCAGCCATGCCATCCTCACAAAGTTAAATACTGTCGCAGGTGGATGTTTTACAACTTTTGATGTTGACAAACCATTTGTTCATCGCTGGCTGATCGGTTGTTGATACTCCTACTTTCACGATCACCTCGTCCGCCTCACTTTTGTTGACCTCGTAACACCACATGGTAGGAGGAGCAGCTGGCCGGGAGGCCGGTCTCGCCAAGTGGTGGTACATTCCAGTCAAACAGCCATGTCGCAGTTCTCCACCACACGTTCCTCAGACCGCGCCCGTACACAAAATACGCGTCGCACAGCATCCCTTTTGGATACCGCACTCGAAGCGGGAAAGCTGCCGCCCCAGGCACCGGAGCTGGAGCAGGCGGTGCTTGGCGCACTCATGCTGGAGCGCAATGCCGTGAATGAAGCGATCGACATCCTCCAGCCTGAAAGTTTCTATGTGGAGGCGCATAAGCGCATCTTCAAGACCATCCAGGATCTGTTCCGCAACGATCAGCCCATCGATATCCTTACGGTGACCGAGGAGCTGAAGAAGCGTAGCGAACTCGATCTGGTCGGTGGCCCATTTTACATCAGCCAGCTTACCAACAAGGTGGCCAGCAGCGCCAATGTGCAATACCACGCGCGCATCATCAGCCAGAAACATATCCTGCGCGAGCTGATCCGGGTGGGTGCCGAGATGATGCGCGACGCGTATGATGATTCCGCGGATGTCTTCGACCTATTGGACAAGACAGAGCAGGACCTCTATGCCATTACCAGTGGCAACCTCAAGAGGAACTACGAGCCAATGAGCGAACTGATCCAGGGTGCCATCACCCAGATCGAGACCGCCAAGACAAAGACGGGCGGCGTAAGTGGCATCCCTACCGGGTTCGTGGAGCTTGATAAACTCACCGCAGGCTGGCAGCGCAGCGATATGGTGATCGTTGCCGCGCGGCCAGCAATGGGTAAGACCGCGTTCGTTTTGAGCATGGCCCGCAACATAGCGGTGGAACACAAACATGCCGTGGCTGTCTTTAGTCTGGAAATGAGCAGCACCCAGCTGGTAACACGACTCATTTCAAGTGAAGCGGGCATCAGCGCGGAGAAACTCAAGAAAGGTGATCTCACCGACTCTGAATTCGGGATCCTACACCAGCAGATCTCCAGGCTCACCAACGCACCGATCTTCATTGATGATACCCCCGGCCTCAACATCTTCGAGTTGCGGGCAAAGGCGCGCCGCCTCAAGGCCCAGCACAATGTGGACCTGATCATCATAGACTATCTGCAACTCATGACCGCAGGCGGTGACAACAAGGGCGGCAACCGCGAACAGGAGATCAGCAGCATCTCCCGCTCCATCAAGAGCATCGCCAAAGAATTGGATATTCCGATCATAGCCCTTTCTCAATTGAGCCGTGCGGTGGAAACCCGCGGAGGAGACAAGCGTCCGCAATTGAGCGATCTCCGCGAATCCGGAGCTATTGAGCAGGATGCGGACATCGTCTGTTTCCTCTACCGGCCAGAATATTACAAGATCTATGAGGATGAGCGGGGAAGCACCCATGGTGTAGGTGAAGTGATAGTGGCCAAACACCGGAACGGCGCTGTGGACAACGTGCGGCTGCACTTCATTCCGGAGCTTGCTAAATTCGCTGATCTGGAAACGATTCCAGGTGGTTCCGGCGTTGATGGCATGGGAATGGATCCCAATCCGTTCCGCACCATCACCCGGCCCAGCCGAATGAACGATGACAGCAGCGACGACGACTTCTCCCCATTCTGATCTTTTCCGCTCCATCACGCTGGCCTTCCTGCTCGCGCTGGCCATCCCGCTTTGGGCCACCAAGCTGCTCATACCGATGGATGGTTCCCAACGCGACCATCTCAAGGCATACGGCATCGCCTTCTGGACCTTGGAAAGAGACCTGCCCGTGGAGTGGTTGCTCAATTACCGTGGCGGCAGCTTCCTGATCGATCACATCAAGGCGATCGAGCAGGAGTGTACTATTCGCGGTGTCACCTACCAGGTGATCGCGGATGGCCAGGCAGCCGTTATTCTCCAGGAGATCGCCGATCCGGAAGTGAACATGGAAGTGGTGAAGCTGGAGAAGGCACCGAAGATCGCCGTGTATGCACCCGAGGGTTTCCAGCCATGGGATGATGCTGTGGCGCTGGTGATGGAATATGCGGAGATCCCTTACGAACGGATCTACGATCCCCAGATCATCGGAGGCAACCTGCCTCAATACGACTGGCTCCATCTGCATCATGAAGATTTCACCGGGCAGTATGGCAAATTCTACCGCAACTACAGGAATGCACCCTGGTACCAGCAACAGGTGAAGGATTCCGAGGCTATGGCCGCAGCGTTGGGTTTTGCCAAGGTGAGCCAGATGAAGCTGGGCGTCGCCTCTCGCATTCGGGATTATGTGGTGGGTGGCGGTTACCTCTTCACCATGTGCTCCGGTACCGATTCCTATGACATCGCATTGTCTGCTGAAGGCGTGGATATCTGTTCTCAGGAGTTCGATCATGACCCGGTGGATCCGCAGGCGCAGCAGAAGCTGGATTATTCCAAGACCTTCGCTTTCAAGGATTTCAAGATCATAACCGATCCCATGATCTACGAATTTTCTGATATCGATGCTACGGATATCCATTCGCGCATCGGTCAGCCACGGGATTTTTTCACGCTTTTTGACTTCAGTGCGAAGTGGGACATAGTGCCCACCATGCTCTGCCAGAGTCATGAGCAGGTGATCCGCGGTTTCATGGGCCAGACCACCGCGTTCCGCAAAGACCTGGTGAAACCGGGTGTTACCGTGATGGGGGAGAACAAGGCACAGGGTACCGTCAAGTACATCCACGGCGAATTCGGCCTGGGCCAATGGACCTTCTATGGCGGCCATGATCCGGAGGATTACCAGCATATGGTGGGCGACCCGCCTACGGATCTCAGTTTGCACCCCAATTCATCCGGCTACCGGTTGATCCTGAACAATATTCTATTCCCTGCGGCAAAAAAGCGGAAGCAGAAGACCTGAACAGGTCTAATGCCGGTTTCTGCTACCGATCTTTACGCGGTACCTGGAACGGCATGATCAGCAGGATCCAGCATGCATGCGGAAGCGATGGGAGCGAAATGCCTGCAGCGCGAAAGGGCCGAAGCCTCTTGCAGCGGACCACCAAAACCCTTCAACACGTTACTGTCTTAAGTTTGCCCCTTCATATTCGCAGGAATGGACCTTAGCAAGATCATCACAGTGGCTGGGAAGCCTGGATTGTACCGCGTAGTTGCGCAGGGAAGGCAGGCGCTGATCGTGGAATCGCTTGGCGATAACAAACGCATGCCCGTGCATGCCAGCGTGCGGGTTAGCGCGTTGGAAGAGATCAGCATGTTCACCACTGGTGATGATGTGCCCCTTGCCCAGGTGCTTGAGAAATTGTACGAGGTGGAAGGTGGTAAGGCGAGCCTGGACCCAAAGGAAGATGCTGATAAGCTCTACGCCAAACTGGGTGAGGCATTGCCGGAGCATGACAAGGAGCGCATTTACCCGAGTGATGTGCGGAAACTCTTCGCCTGGTACGAGCAGTTGCTGAAGGCCGGCGAATTCGAGAAAAAGGAGGCCAAGGAAGAGGAGAAGCCGGAGGCCAAGGCCACTGATGAGGAGAAGCCGAAGAAAAAGGGCGCTCCCAAAGAGGGTGGTGCCAAAAAGGCCAAAGCGGACACCGCCAAGAAGGCGGCCGCTCCAAAGAGCGGTGGCACCAAGCCGAAGGCCACTACCATGCGCAAGTCCGCACAGCGGGGCAGCTGAGCCATGGTGGAGACCAAGGCGGCCCTGCGTTCTTACGTATCGCCTACATTGAAGGTGGAGGGGTGGGATGATCTGGCCCACCATTTTGAAGAATTGCTGTACCGTAAGATCGGCAGCGAAGAAGACCTCCGGAAGTGGCTACATGATCTGAGTGAACTGGAGGCGGTGATCAGCGAGGAAGGCGGCTGGCGCTACATACGCATGACGTTGGACACACGTGATAAGGAGGCTGCCGAACGATACCAGCGGTTGGTGACCGAAGTGATGCCGAAGGTGGAGCAATGGACGGACAAGTTGAACAGAAGGCTGGTGGGTGAACCGTATGTGGACCAGCTCAAGGATGAAGGTTTCAGCGTATTGATGCGCGGCATTCGTGGTCAACTGGAGATATTCCGGGAGGAGAATGTGCCGCTGCAGGCGGAACTCCGTTCCATGGGCCAGGAGTACAGCACGGTGATCGGCGCCATGACCATAACATGGGAAGGGCAGGAGATAACATTGCCCAAGGCCGCCGCCCTGCTGGAGAGCACCGATCGGGAGGAACGCGAAAAGGCATACAGGGCCATTGCGGCACGGCGTGCACGGGATCGTGAGAAGTTGGACGATCTCTTCCACCGGATGCTGCACAAGCGGCACACGATCGCTACGAATGCGGGCTTCAGCAACTTCCGCGATCACATGTACCAGGCCTTGGGCCGCTTCGACCATTCTCCGGAGGATGCGGCGGCCTTTCACGCGAGTGTGGAACAGGAGGTGGTGCCGGTGGTAGCCCGGCTGGAGCAGGAACGCAAGGCCGCACTTGGGCTGGATGTGTTGCGGCCTTGGGACCTTGCTGTGGATCCTTCTGGAAAGCCTCCATTGCGTCCATTCAACGATCCAGCGCAACTGGTGGATCTCACCATCGCTGTATTCGAGAGACTGGATCCCTACTTCGCCGGCTGCATTCAAACCATGCGGCACATGGGCAGGTTGGATCTCGGCTCCCGTGAAGGAAAGGCGCCTGGGGGATACAACTATCCGCTATATGAAAGCGGTGCTCCATTCATATTCATGAATGCCGTGGGCACCACAGATGATGTGATCACCATGCTGCATGAAGGCGGGCATGCCATCCACTCATTCCTTACGCATCCGCTACAACTCACCGGATTCAAGAGTTTTCCCAGTGAAGTGGCCGAACTCGCTAGCATGAGCATGGAACTGCTCACCAT
>JAEZCB010000147.1 GCA_023412755.1 Bacteroidota bacterium | reverse complement strand
ATGGAAGTACCTTGGCCTGGGGAAAAGACCAGCGCAAGGTAGAATGAGCAAGGAGAAGCAGGGCACCACACCGCTGATGCGGCAGTACGAACGGATCAAAGGTCAGTACCCGGATGCCATTCTGCTCTTCCGTGTGGGCGATTTCTATGAGACCTTCGGCTCGGATGCCATCGCCGCAGCACGAATACTGGGCATCACCCTTACACGGCGCAACAACGGCGGCAGCGATGTGGAGCTGGCCGGCTTTCCGTACCATGCGCTTGAGAACTACCTTCCCAAGCTGGTCCGTGCGGGTTCGCGCGTGGCGATCTGCGACCAGCTGGAAGATCCCAAGCAGGCAAAGACCATCGTGGAGCGTGGCGTCACAGAGGTGGTCACGCCGGGCATATCCTTCAATGAACAGGTGGTGGACCATCGCCGGAACAATTGGCTGGCGGCGATCCATGGCCAGGATGGCCGCTATGGGGTGGCCCTGTTGGATGTGACCACCGGGGAATTCCTCGTGGCAGAGGATGTAGAGGAGCAGATCGGCCGGTTGCTGGATGGCCATGCAGCGAGCGAATTGCTTTATCCAAGAGGCACTCGGGATGTTTTCATCCAGAGTTGGGTGCAGCGCCAATATGCTCATGCCCTGGACGAATGGGCCTTCACCGAGGATTTCGCAAGCGAACGTTTATTGAGGCAGTTCTCTACTGCTTCACTGAAGGGTTTCGGGATCGAGGATCTGAAGTTGGGGCAACGTGCGGCAGGGGCGGTGCTCCATTACCTCGGCGAAACCCGCCATGACAGGCTTGCGCACATCGATCATGTTTCACGATACCGGCCGGACACCCATGTTGGCCTGGATCGTTGCACCATTCGGAACCTGGAACTGGTGCGGCCGATCAATGAAGGAGGCCGGACACTGTTACAGGCATTGGACAGATGTGCCACGCCCATGGGCCAGCGGATGCTGGAACGCTGGCTCCTGTTCCCCCTCCTGGACCGCGAGAAGATAGAACAACGGCACGAGGTGGTGCAGGAATTACTGGACGATCAGGCCATCAATGAGGTTCTGGGTCGTGAATTGGCCATGATCGGGGATCTTGAGCGCATCGCCGGCCGTGCGGCCACAGGCCGGATCAATCCCCGCGAATTGGTCCAACTGCAGCGTTCCCTGGAGGCTGCAGTGCGCATCAGGGAAGCCTGTGTGGGCAAAGGCCAGATGCTGCGAACACCATGGGAAGGGCAGGAGCTGCCGGGAGCGATCGCCGGGCGCATCGGTGAGGTGCTTGTGGAAGCTCCGCCTGCGAACCTGCTCAAAGGTGGTGTGATCCGTGATGGCGTGGACCCCGAGCTTGATGAGTTGCGGCATGTCAGCACCCATGCGAAGGATCTTTTGTTGCAGGTACAGGAGTCGGAAATGGCCCGCACCGGCATCAGTTCCTTGAAGATCGGCTACAACAACGTCTTCGGTTATTACCTCGAGGTCCGCCATGCACATAAGGAGAAAGTACCGGCCGAATGGGTAAGGAAACAGACGCTGGTGAATGCCGAGCGCTACATCACGAATGAGTTGAAGGATCTGGAGGAAAGGATCCTTGGTGCGGAAGAACGGATCCTGGCGCTGGAAGGCACGCTATACCGGGCCCTGGTCGAGGAGGTGGTCGCCGTTATCGGCAAAGTGAAGGCGGTGGCCTCCACTCTGGCCACCTTGGATGTGTGCCGCTCATATGCGCTGACGGCGGCCACACATGGCCATGTGCGTCCGGAGTTGGATGATGGGCGGACCCTGGATATCCGCGATGGCAGACACCCTGTGATCGAGCAACAAATGCCGCCGGGTACGCCCTATGTGCAGAATGATGTGCTGCTCGATCCCATGGATCGCCAGGTGGTGATGATCACCGGCCCCAACATGAGTGGTAAGTCGGCCTTGCTGCGGCAAACGGCATTGATCACCATCATGGCACAGGCAGGATGTTTCGTGCCGGCCTCCTCCGCCCGTTTGGGGATCGTGGACCGGGTCTTCACCCGAGTCGGAGCATCGGACAACCTCACTACTGGCGAAAGCACCTTCATGGTGGAGATGAATGAGACGGCCAGCATACTTAACAACCTGAGCGATCGCAGCCTTATCCTTTTGGACGAGATCGGCCGCGGCACCAGCACTTACGATGGCATCTCCATAGCCTGGGCGATCGCGGAATTCCTGCATGAGCATCCAGGCCGCCCCAGAACGCTCTTTGCCACCCATTACCATGAGTTGAATGAGATGGCCGCCAGTTTTCCGCGGATCCATAATGCAAATGTGGCGGTGCGGGAGGTGGATGGCCGGATCTTGTTCTTGAGAAAACTGGTGCCCGGTGGCAGCGATAGGAGTTTCGGGATCCATGTGGCCCAGATGGCTGGCATGCCCAAGCGCGTGGTACAACGTGCGCAAAAGGTGCTTTCCCATCTGGAAAAAAGCCATGCGGGCGATCTGGGCCAGGATGCCGGTGCTGCAGGTCCGCGTACCCAACGTGCGGATGTGCAGGGATTGGGCCAGGAGTTGCAACTGAGCATCTTCCAACTGGATGATCCCGCCCTTGAACGGATCCGTGAAATGGTGGCGGAGATCGATATCGATACGCTCACACCTGTGGAAGCACTGCTCAAGTTGAATGAGATCAAGCGTGCCAGTGGCGCCGCCCGTTCGAGGTTGAAGAAAGTGACGTGATTTGCGATTTTTCACTCTGGATGATCTCAGATCGATGGGCTGCTTATATTTGCAGCCCCAATGCGAGAGTAGCTCAGTTGGTAGAGCACGACCTTGCCAAGGTCGGGGTCGCGGGTTCGAGTCCCGTTTCTCGCTCC
>JAEZCB010000123.1 GCA_023412755.1 Bacteroidota bacterium | reverse complement strand
GGGTATAGAACACAGCGCCGGCGCCAGCTTCGCACCCAACCCGATCTACTTCGACCCCGAGAATATCGTGAAGCTCGCCATCGACGGAGGCTGCAATGCGGTTGCTTCCACCATTGGGGTGCTCGCTTCCGGCGCCCGCAAATACGCGCATAAGATCCCGTTCGTAGTGAAGATCAACCACAACGAGCTGCTCACCATGCCCAACAAATATGACCAGGTGATGTTCGGCAGCGTTGAACATGCCTGGGAAATGGGTGCCGTGGCCGTGGGTGCCACCATCTACTTCGGCAGCGATGAAAGTACCCGCCAGATCCAGGAGGTCGCAGAGGCTTTCGAACTGGCGCACGAGCTGGGCATGGCCACCATTCTCTGGTGCTACCTGCGCAACAGCGGCTTCAAGAAGGATGGCAAGGACTACCATACCGCGGCCGATCTTACCGCACAAGCCAACCACCTCGGTGTCACCATCAAGGCGGACATCATCAAACAGAAATTGCCGGAGAACAACGGAGGCTACAATGCCCTTACCGGTTTCGGTAAAACGCACAAGAAGGTCTATAGCGATCTCAGCAGCGACCACCCGATCGATCTTTGCCGCTACCAGGTGGCCAATTGCTACATGGGCCGCATCGGCTTGATCAACAGTGGCGGTGCCAGCAGCGGCGAAAGCGACATGAAAGAGGCCGTACGCACCGCGGTGATCAACAAGCGTGCGGGTGGCCAGGGCCTGATCAGCGGCCGCAAAGCGTTCCAGCGCCCCATGAAAGAAGGGGTGCAACTGCTCAACGCGATCCAGGATGTATATCTGGATAAGAGCGTTACTATTGCGTGATGCTGGTTGTCCGTTGCCGGGTGTCAGTGATGGTCCGCTCGAAGTTGGAGCGACCAAACGATCCGGCAACAGTTGACAAGGTACAGCGATCCGATGAACAGATAAGCAGGTCCAAGGCGGTCTGACAACGCACAATGACAACTGACAACTGACCATGGGCTGGTTCACACGCGTTAAACAGGGCATCACCACCAGTACCGAGGAAAAGAAGGAGACCCCGGAGGGCCTTTGGTACAAGTGCCCCGAATGCAAGGAGGTGATGACCTCCGAAGACCATGAGGACAATCTCTGGGTCTGCTCCAAATGCCAGCATCATGAGAAGATCGGGAGCGCCGAATACTTCGCCATCCTCTTTGATGAGCAGCGATACAAGGAGATCGGGACGGATCTGGTGGCGGGTGATCCCTTGAAATTCGAGGACACCAAAAAATATGTGGACCGCCTTGACCGCACCTGGCGGGATACCGGACTCAATGATGCCCTGCGCGCCGCGGAAGGGAAGATGGATGGCCATGCGGTGGTGATCGCGTGCATGGATTTCCGCTTCATCGGTGGCAGCATGGGCAGTGTGGTGGGCGAAAAGATCGCCATGGCCGCCGATCTGGCCATGCGCCGCAAATGCCCGCTGATCATCATAAGTAAAAGCGGCGGCGCCCGCATGATGGAGGCCGGATTCAGCCTTATGCAGATGGCCAAGACAAGCGCCAAGCTGGCGCAATTGGCGGCGAAGAAACTCCCTTACATCAGCGTGATCACCGACCCCACCACGGGTGGTGTGACCGCCAGTTACGCCATGCTTGGGGATGTGAACATAGCCGAACCCAAGGCATTGGTGGCATTCGCCGGGCCGCGTGTGGTACGCGAGACCATAGGGCGCGATCTGCCCGAGGGATTCCAGACCAGCGAATTCGTGCTGGAACATGGATTCCTGGATAAGATCGTGCATCGTAAAGACCTGAAGACCACCATATCGCGTCTTTTCCAGATGTTCCGTGGCTGATCCCGCAGGAGAGTTGCCGGAAATAGCGTTTTGTAACGGGTAAAGGTTTATCTTTGCCGCCTGTTTCGACAAGACCATGTACCTGACCAGCGAAGGCAAGAAGGAGATCTTCAAAGAACACGGCGGTTCTGAAATGAACACCGGCGCGGCCGAGAGCCAGATCGCGTTGTTCACCACGCGCATCAATCACCTCACCGGCCATTTGAAGCAAAATAAGAAGGACCACGGCACCGAAAAGGCCCTGATGGCCATGGTCGGCAAGCGCAAACAGCTGCTTGCGTACCTGAAGATGTACGACATCGAACGGTACCGTGCCATCATCGCGAAGCTTGGTCTGCGGAAGTGATCCCATGGCCGCGGCCGAACCATCGGCAGCGCCCATTGATCAGGTCTTGTCATTATGTTGATCGAAAGGGGGCGATCGTGATGCACGGTCGCCCTTTTCTTTACACCCACGCCGCATATTCCGGCAGGGAGGCCGGGGGAAGGACCCGGAACGGATGTAAGGGCAATTGGGCCCATAGAGGTTAAGAGGAAACAAGAGAAAAAAGATGAGACCACAAGGAGTTCAGAAGACCATCGAAATGCCCGATGGCAAGACCATCACCCTGGAAACCGGGGTGCTGGCAAAACAAGCCGATGGCGCCGTTACCGTACGCTTGGGTGATACCATCCTGCTGGCCACGGTGGTGAGCACGAAGGAGGCCCGCGATGGAATAGATTTTCTTCCCCTGACGGTGGAATACCGTGAAAAATTCAGCGCCGCCGGCCGTTTTCCCGGTGGTTTCTTCAAACGTGAAGCGCGCCCCAGCGATCATGAGGTACTCACCAGCCGCCTGGTGGATCGCGCCATCCGCCCCCTCTTCCCGGACGACTATCATGGAGATACCCAGATGATCATCTCGCTCATGAGCAGCGACAGGAAGAACCCCTCCGATGCCATCGCCTGCCTCGCCGCTTCGGCCGCGCTGGCGGTGAGCGACATTCCGTTCGCAGGTCCGGTGAGTGAAGTACGCGTGGCACGGATCGATGGCCGGTTCGTGATCAACCCGGAGATGGGTGAGATGGAAAAGGCGGACATGGACCTGGTAGTGGCCGGCACCATGCGTGACATCCTCATGGTGGAGGGTGAGATGAAAGAGGTGCAGGAAGCCGATATGATCGAAGCGATCAAAGTGGCCCATGAAGTGATCCAAAAGCAGTGCAAGGCCCTGGAGGAGTTCGGTGCGGCCGTGGCCAAGAGCCAGCCCAAGCGGACCTACGAGCACGAGGCGAACAACCCTGCACTGGAGCAGCGGATCCACGAATTCTGCTACCAGAAGTATTACGATCTGGCGATGAACCCATCCTCGAAAGAGGAACGCGGGAACAATTTCAAGCAAGTGAAGGAAGATTTCATGGCCACACTTACCGAAGAGGAACTTCTCCTCGCGGACAAGGCCATGCTTGCCCGCTACTTCAAGAAGGTGCAGAAGAAGGCCGTACGCAATGTGGTGCTCGATCACCAGAAGCGCCTTGATGGCCGCCGCACAGATGAGATCCGCCCGATCTGGTGCGAGGTGGATGTGCTTCCAGGCACACACGGCAGCGCCATCTTCACCCGTGGGGAAACGCAGGCCATCAACATGGTCACCCTCGGGAGTTCATTGGATGAGCAGACCATCGATCTGGCCACGCGCAAGGGTAGCGAGAACTTCATGCTGCATTACAACTTCCCCAGTTTCAGCACCGGCGAAGTGAAGCCGATCCGTGGTCCCGGCCGCCGTGAAGTAGGCCATGGCAACCTGGCCCTGCGTGCCTTGAAACCCATGATCCCCGGCCTCCCCGAAAATCCTTACACGATCCGCCTGAATTGCGATATTCTCGAAAGCAACGGATCCAGTTCCATGGCCACCGTATGCAGCGGTACCCTCGCGCTGATGGATGCCGGTGTAAGGATCAAGGCGCCGGTTAGCGGCATAGCCATGGGCATGATCAGCGATGGCCAACGCCATGCGATCCTCAGCGACATCCTCGGCGATGAGGATTTCCTTGGCGACATGGATTTCAAGATCTGCGGAACAGAGAAAGGCATAACCGCCACCCAGATGGACATGAAGGTGGATGGCCTGCCCTACGAAGTGCTCGCACAGGCATTGGAACAGGCTCGCGTAGGCCGGCTGCACATCCTGGGCGAAATGATGAAGACCATCGATAAGCCACGCGAAGACTTCAAGGCGCATGCGCCAAGGATCATCACCATAGAGATCCCGAAGGAATCCATCGGTGCGGTCATCGGCCCTGGTGGCCGGGTGATCCAAGAGATCCAGGCCGAGACGGGTGCCACCATCTCCATTGATGAAGTGGATGGCCGCGGCGTAGTGGAGATCATGAGCGCGGACAAGGCCAGCATCGATGCGGCACTTGCCCGGGTGAACGCCATAGCCAATCCTGCCCAGGCCGAAGTAGGCGCCACCTACAAAGGCAAGGTGAAGACCATCATGCCTTACGGCGCCTTCGTGGATGTGCTGCCCGGCACCGACGGTCTGCTGCACGTGAGCGAACTCGACTGGAAGCGGATCGAGCGCGTGGAGGATGTGCTGAAGGAAGGCGACATCGTGGAATTCCAGGTAACTGGAAAAGACCCACGCAGCGGAAAGCTGAAGCTGAGCCGCCGTGTGTTACTG
>JAEZCB010000097.1 GCA_023412755.1 Bacteroidota bacterium | reverse complement strand
GGGTACCTTCAGATCCCAGCATGGCCGCAGGAGATCGGATCAGCGGTATTCATCACCGAGATCATCGATGTTGCCCATCTCTTGATCATCGTCATTGCCGCCCTCTTCATCGGTCCCTTCATCCTCATCATATCGCTCCTCGGTCTCCATGGCATAGGGGTCATCAGCCATGATGCCTGCGGCGAGATCCTCTTCCTTGGAATGTTCATCCGGCGCGGTGCCCATGCTCATCACCACCCGCGGATAATGTGCGCCGGTGTCCGGATCACCGGCATGGATCAACTCCACCATGAAAAGCCACATATGCAGGAAATCATAGGCGTAGATGAAGCGTTGATCGGTGCTGCGGATGTGATCGCTGATCGGCACCTGCTCCATGATCTCTGGTGCCTCACCGCCTTCTTCGCCAAAACCCAGATCGGCAAGCGGAATGGCCTGTCCCTGATCCCAATCGGCATCGCTCACGTAGAAGCTGGCCATTTCCTGGCCAAGGAAGGCGAAGGCATCCTTGATCGCCTTATGCAGATCCAGGAATGTCTGGTCCGAGCGGATCTCAATATCCCGGAACGCTTCGCTCGGATGATCGATCAGGACTCGGAAGCGGTAGATGCGCATCGTTTGGACGCGGCGAAGCTAATTCTTTAGTTGGCAGATGCCGGTTGTCTGTTGTCAGTGGGATCCTGCCGGATCCTCATCCCAACCTGGAACAATTCACCATTTGGTCAAGCATGGCTGAAGATCAAGCATACTTCTAACCACGGCCAACAGACCACTGCCAACTCTTGATCATGCCTTCACCGCTGCCTCACCACGCTTTGCCAACGGCACATAATCACGCTTGGTGGCACCGGTGTATATCTGGCGCGGGCGACCAATTGGTTCTTTGTTCTCCACCATCTCCTTCCACTGTGCTATCCAGCCGGGCAGGCGGCCCAGGGCGAACATTACGGTGAACATGCGGGTGGGTATGCCGATGGCGCGGTAAATGATGCCGCTGTAGAAATCCACGTTTGGGTAAAGCTTGCGCTCAATGAAGTAATCATCCCGGAGGGCCACCTCTTCCAGTTGCTTGGCGATCTCCAGCACCGGATCATTGATGCCCATTTTGCTCAGCACATCATCACAACTCTTCTTGATGATGCGTGCACGCGGATCGAAGTTCTTGTACACGCGGTGCCCGAAACCGAAGAGGCGGAACGGATCGTTCTTGTCCTTGGCCTTGGCCACCCACTTCTCAATGTCGCCACCGTCGTTGCGTATGGCCTCCAGCATCTCGATCACCTCCTGGTTGGCACCACCATGCAGCGGACCCCATAGGGCCGCTATACCTGCGCTCACAGCGCTGTAAAGGTTGGCCTGTGAACTGCCCACCATGCGAACGGTGCTGGCGCTGCAATTCTGCTCATGGTCCGCATGTAGGATCAGCAGGGTGTTAAGCGCATCGGCCACCACCGGATCCACCTGATAGTCTTCCGTTGGCAACCCGAACATCATATAAAGGAAATTCTCGATGTAGCCCAGCTTGTTGTTGGGGTACATATAGGGGTGGCCCAGGTTGTTCTTATAGCTTATGGCCGCCAGCGTTGGCATCTTGGCGATCAATCGGTGCATGGTGCGCTCCACTTCCTTTTGCGGGCGGTGCGGATCCTGGCTCTTCGGGTAAAAGGTGCTCAGGGAGTTCACCATGGCCGCGAGGATGCCCATGGGATGGGCGTTGCTGGGGAAGAACTCGAAGAACCGCTTCATGTCCTCATGCACCAGCGAATGGTAGCGTATGTTCCCCTCGAATTCGTCCAGCTGTTTTTTGTTGGGCAGATCGCCGAAGAGCAGCAGGTAGGCCACTTCCAGAAAAGAGGCTTTCTCGGCCAGCTGCTCAATAGGGTAACCCCGGTAATGCAATATCCCTTCCTCACCATCCAGGAAGGTTATGGCACTCTTGGTGGCACCGGTGTTCTTGTACCCCAGGTCCAGGGTTATGTGGCCGGTCTCGTCGCGAAGCTTGCTGATGTCTATGGCCTTTTCGCCTTCGCTGCCCACGACCACAGGGTATTCATAGGTCTTGCCATCAAGGATGATCTTCGCTTTTTCGCTCATTGCCAGGCCTGGAATAAAGGGATGATGTTAGGAACGGCGGCTAAGTTAGCACAGAAGCGATCGTCCTGCGGACGTTGTGCCGAGGCTTTGGGCGGGAATGGTCAGGGCGTGTCCTGCGCTGCTACTCCGCGCTCCGCTTGCGGGGTATCCGCTACGGCCACTTACGCTATTTCGGAGCAGGCATGCAAGATGGCCGATGTCCAATGATCAGGCTGGATCCAGTCACCCGGACCTTGCTGGTTTCATTGACCATTGATCATTGGATGATCAATGGATATTCATCAGCTCCTTACTGTCCCCACTTGCCCGAGAAGCCACCCATGAAGGTCTGGTAATCCTGATCCTTGTAGTGGCCTTCGCCGAAGTAGGTCAAGATCGGTTCGATCTGCTCAGGCGTCATATACCCTTGCACCGGAGCAAGCACGTTCAGATCGCTATCCAGATAAACAATGGTGGGGTAGGCTATGCGGCCATTCACATTGGCTATCTGGTAGGTAAGGTGGTGGGTTCCGTTGCGGCCTGAGGCACGTGCCGGATCATAATCGGGGTTCTCCAGCTTCTGGCCTTTCCAGGTAACAGGGTCTCCGCTTTCGGCATTGAACTTCACAGGGTAGAAGTTCTTGTTCACGAACTCCGCCAGCCGAGGATCGCTGAAGGTGCGTGCATCCAGCATCTTGCAGGGGCCGCACCAGTTGGTGTACACATCCACCATGAGCGGCTTGGGATTCTTTTTGGCTTGCGCTTGAGCCTCTTCAATGCTCAGCCATTTAATGGCCGACTTGTTTGGCGCCGTTCTGGCGGTGGTCTGTGCGGCAAGCGAGTAGGGTAGAAGTACCGCAAGGAGCAGGAATAGGCACGTGCGCATCATGATCGGGTGGTCTGGCGTGCAGCGAGATCAAGTTTCATGCCGGGATCAGCGTACACCGTGCATCATGCGGTTCAATGGTCCGGAGATCAGCAGCAGGAAGATGCCGATACCTACGGTCACAAGGCCCATGGTGGTGTATACATCGGTGTATATGGCCAGCGTTGCGGCATTGTCCAATACCTCCGGTTCAGCCACTTCGCCCTCGCCACTGGCCCCGGTCAGCTGGGCTATTAGGGCCGCGACGTAATTGGAACCTGCGAAACTCAGGAACCAGGCACCCATGGCCGTCCCCGTCATATCCTTCGGTACCAATTTGGTCACCATGGAAAGGCCTATCGGTGAAATGAAAAGCTCGCCGACCGTATGGAGGAAGTAAAGCAGGATCAACGTCCATAGAGGCACAAGGTAGCTCGCATCCGCAGGTGCGATCTTCACCACCAGGTAACCCAGGCCAAGCAGGATTATCCCGATGCCGAACTTCATCGGGATGTTCGGATTCCTACCAATGCGATTCAGGTACACCCAAAGCATGCTGAACACCGATCCCATCACGATGATGAAGAAAGGGTTGAAGAACTGCGTGGTGGCTGCGCCCATTTCCCAACCGAACACATTCCTATCCACATTTCGATCGGCGAAGAGTGTGAGCGAGGTGCCCGCCTGCTCGAAACAGGCCCAGAAAACGATGTTGAAGAACATGAGGATGATGAACACGATCATCCGGTCGCGAAGCACATTGCCTTCCTTGATCCCGCGAGACAAAAGACTGAAGATAACGTAGAGCGCCACCGCTAGAAGCAGGTAGCCGACCACTTCGTTGTAGAGAATGAGGAAGTACAACACCGGGATCACCAACAGCGATCCAAGGATAGTGGTATGGAATAGACTCAGCGGCCCCAGGTATGATCCATGTAGCTTCTTTGGATCGGGCGGTTCCGTTACACTACGGAACGTATTCTGGCCGAGGATGAAGAAGAGGATCCCCAGGAGCATCCCGAAGCCGGCCAGTGCGAAACCGTAGTGGTAGCCGTATTTCTCGCCCACCTCCGCACACACGGTGGTGGCGAGCAGGGCACCTATGTTGATGCCGATGTAGAAAATGGTGAAGCCCGAGTCCCGGCGGGGATCACCATCGGCATAAAGCTTACCGACTATGCTGGAGATGTTCGCCTTGAAGTAACCATTGCCAACGATAATGGTGCCCATGCCGATGTACAGCCAATGTTCCGTACCGCCGAGGATCATGAATTCGCCGATGGCCATGAGTATGCCACCGATGATCACCGCCAAACGGTACCCCAGGATCTTGTCGGCTATACGGCCACCCAATACGGGGGCGGCATACACGAGGGCGGTATAGGCTCCGTATATAGCGAACGCCTGGTTGTCTCCCTTCAGAAGGCTTTTTATCAGGTATAGGGTGAGCAACGCTCGCATGCCGTAGTAGCAGAAGCGCTCCCACATTTCCGCCATGAAGAGCACGTACAGCCCTTTGGGATGTCCACCTGATGGCGGTTGCTCCACCGGTATCGTCATCGTGTCGATGGTCGAACTCATTTATGGTCCAGGGTTTGGTGGCCGTCCTTTCGCGGACGATCGGCGCCGAATATAGCGGGTTGATCATTGGTTGGGAAACTGCCGCCTGCTGATTGTCAGTTGCCTGTTGTTAGTTGCTGCTTTGATCACAGCACCACAAGTTGCCCGTGGCTTATCAACGTGGACGAACGATATCACAGATTCCGCTCCAGCCACTCGGTCACCATCTGGAAAAGATGCATGCGCGTGGTGCCGCCGTAGATCCCGTGGTTCTTGTCCGGGTACATGAACTGGTCGAACTTCTTGTTCGCATGGACCAGGGCCAGGACCATTTCGGCCGAGTTCTGGAAGTGCACGTTGTCATCCCCAAGGCCATGTACCAGCAGGAAGTTGCCCCTCAGCTTGTCCACATGGTTGATGGGGCTGTTGTCATCGTATCCCTGAGGATTGTCCTGCGGTAGACCCATGTACCGCTCGGTGTAGATGGTATCGTAGAAGCGCCAGTTGGTCACAGGGGCCACAGCGATGGCCGCTTTGAAGACATCCGCCCCCTTGGTGATGCACAGCGCGGCCATGTAGCCACCATAGCTCCAGCCGTGTATGCCGATGCGGCTGGCATCCACATAAGGTTGTTGTGCCAGCCATCGTGCGGCGCTTATCTGATCCTCCGTTTCATACCTGCCCAATTGCCCATAGGTGATACGGCGGAATTCAGTGCCACGGCGGCCTGTGCCACGGCCATCCACGCATACCACCAGATAGCCCTTGGATGCCATCATGCTATGCCAGATCTGTGTGCGCCCATGGAACTGGTCCTGCACTTCGTTGCTGTTTGGGCCGCTGTATTGGGTCATGAGCACGGGGTAGCGCTGGTCTTCCCGGAAGTTGGGCGGACGCATCATCCAGCCACGCAGTTCCACCCCTTCATTGGTCTTGAACTGAAAGAATTCCCTGGGCAGCACACCGTACTCCTGCATGGCATTCTTCAACCGTGCATTGTCCTTCAAGAGCTTCACCTGTTTGCCATTCCTGTCATGCAGGGTGATCACCGGTGGCGTGTTCAATGTGCTGCGGTTGTTTATGAAGTAGCGGAAACCGGTGCTGAACTCAGCATCGTTATGGCCTCCCTTGGGTGATAGTTGCATGGGGGGCTTACCGCTTAGGGGCACGGCCCAAACTTCCTGCTCCTCCGGAGCGTTCCGCGATGCGGTGAATACAACGCGCTTGTTGCGCTCATCGATCCCCTTCACTTCCACAACATCCCAGTTTCCATTGGTCAGGGCTTTGGCGGTGCCGCCGAAAGGCACGTGCAATATGTGGTTCCAGCCGCTCTTGTCACTGCTCAGCACAAAGCCACTTCCGTCCTTGAGGAAGTGAAGATCGTCCGTTACTTCAATGTATGTACGGCTCTTTTCGGTGTATACCTCATCAGGTATCGGTGTCACACTGCGTTGCGCAAGATCCACGGTGGAGATCACCTTTTCGTTCTGCAAACGGTTCATGCGCATGTACCATAGCACCTGGTCGTTGGCAGTCCAGCCCAGTCTTGGGATATATACTTCGCCCTCGGCACCCAATGGAATGTTCGTGGTGTTGCCAGAGGCCAAGTCGAACACATGCAGGGATACGGTGCTGTTCTCCTCGCCGGCCTTGGGGTATTTGAAACGGTATTCTTCGGGGTAGAGATGGCCCTGATAAAAGGTGAGGTCGAACTCCTTCACCCCGCTCTCATCGCTTCGCATGTACAGCAGTTTCGTTCCACTGCTGTTCCACTCGAAGGCGCGCACCAGTTTGAATTCCTCCTCATACACCCAATCCGTTGCGCCATTGATCACCTTGTTCCATTCCCCATCGGTGGTAATCCGCGAATCCGCCATGTTGCGCAGATCCACGACGTACAGATCATTCTCCCGAACAAAGGCCACTTTGGACCCATCCGGGCTAAAGGTGGCCAGCCGTTGTTTGGGTCCTTGGGGATCGCTGAGGGGGCGGAGGTTCTGTGCGTTCCTGTCCCAAACGTAATGTTGGGCATAGTAGCTGTGGCGGTAGATCGGTTCCACTTCGGTCTCGAAGAGCATCATGCGCTCATCACTGCTGAAGCTGTACCCATCGATGGATATCGGTGTGGTGGCACCTTGCGGGATCAATTCGTTGCCCCGCACCAGGGTCCGCACCTTCGCACCGGTACGGTACGCGTATTGGTCCACCACTGGAACATCGCCCCCGGTCTCCAGAATGGTGTAGTGTTCACCATCGTTCATGCTAGCCAGCCCACCTACGTATTCAGCACTGAATACGGGGCTATACCAGATGATCTGGTTGGAGAGTTCCTTCTGGGCAAGAAGAGTGAACGAAAGAATGGCCAGACCACTGGCCAGGCAATGTTTCAGTACCATATTTCTTCAGCTAGGCGGGTGCCGAAGGTAGGGAAGTGGCCGTTGCGGAGCGGGCAGGGTCGTGGGCAACATCAACCGTTGGTCACGATCTTGGATCCCTCCGAAGCAGTGCGTAGCTAAATATGCTGCTGAAAGACCATGCCCATGATCACCGTTTCAAATCACCAAGATGTACCGTATAGGCCAGGTTGATGGTATGATCCGCGAAGGCGGCATCGCCATGCCGCGGGGTATTGAGTCTTGCGGACATTTCCTTGTCCGTGACACTCTGGGTGCGGTTTCGGACCATCGCAAGGGGGACGCTCAAAAAGAGGTCATGCCTTCCTTTCATCCAATTAAGGCCCGGTTCGAAACTGATCACATATCCAGGTCTGCGGAACCCATCACTGGGACCAATGATGTCTTCCACGGGGATCCCTTCCACGCGACCGCCCGCAAGTAGGTTAAGACCATGTTCGCGATCCATTACGGCCCCTATACCAGCGCGCATCATGTATTGATCTGGTACACTCATTATGTTTTCATTGGCCAGGACCGGGCTTATGGTTTCACGGAATGTTCGGGTCCCGTTCACTCCCATTGGGTTGGAGAGATAGAATGCATTGATGTAGCCATATACACGCCGGTGTAGACGTTTGAAGCCTTGGAACTCCAACGAGAGACCAGCTCCGCCATCCCCCAGTTGTATGCTCTGATCCACAGGCCGGTATTCGCCACGCCCATCAGGTCCCACGTTATACCAGTAGGCAAGGTGATCGAAATCGCCGGTGGGTAATTTGATCCCGGCGATGATCAGCAGATTTCCACTTTCCACACTGTCCGGATGCCATATCCAACGATTATAAGTGATACGCAGATCGCCGATGCCAGAGGAACGCATGCTATGCCGGCTGCGGATCGTAGGGCTAGCTTCAAAACGGTGTTCGTATTCGGAAGAACGCGTGTTGTAGGACCAGGGTATGACCACCGAGATCCCTTCCCTGCGATCGAAATTATAGGTCAACCCGAGATTCATCTGGGTGGTCCAATTTATCACTTCATTACCCAGGACCTGCCGGTCGGTCTCTTCATGAGTGCCCTTAAAGTGCCGGAATGACTCAAAATACCTGTAGCCTATTCCAAGCTGCCAGCCACGCGATATGATATTTGAATTCGTGAAGGCGTTCGGACTGCAACTGGAGAAGCTGCGGATCGCGACGCAACCTTGCCCATATGAAGACATCCAATTCAGGGCCAGGCACGAGAGGATAAAGACTTTGACACTGTGGAGCATGGCGTGATAGTTTGAACAAATAAACGAATTTCAATGCTATCCGGACAGGGTCAGTGTTGTTGAACGGTATCATCAAGAATGGGCCTCAATAAAAAAGAGCGGGTGGATGCCCGCTCTTTCCTGTAAGATCCATACAAGTCTTACTTCACCACAGTGAACCGGGAAGCTGGAGCCAATGCTTTTCCGTCCCGGGCGGCCTGGAACATGTAGGTGCCAGCCTCGAGGTCACTCACATTGAATTGAAGAAGCCCATTCACAGGCATCCAACCGCTGGCCACCTGCCTGCCCACCATGTCCATCACGCTGAA
>JAEZCB010000025.1 GCA_023412755.1 Bacteroidota bacterium | reverse complement strand
GATGTGATCATGTGGCTGGTGAATGTGATCTGGAGCATACCCACCCTGTTGCTGGTGATCGCGATCACGCTTGCGTTGGGCAAAGGTTTTGTCCAGGTGTTCATTGCGGTCGGCCTCACCATGTGGGTGGAAGTTGCGCGGGTAGTACGCGGAGAGGTTATCCGCGTGCGTGAAATGGAATTCGTTGAGGCGGCCAAAGCATTGGGCTACACGAATGGCAGGATCATCTTCAAACACATCATGCCCAACGTCATGGGTCCGGTCATCGTCATCAGTGCCGCCAACTTCGCGACCGCCATTTTAATGGAGGCCGGCCTCAGTTTCCTTGGTATCGGAGCTCAGCTACCCATGGTCAGTTGGGGCAGCATGATCCGCAGCTATTATCCATACATCACAACCTCGCTGCCACACCTGGCCATACTTCCAGGACTGTGTATCATGGTGCTCACACTGGCATTCATGCTCGTTGGCAATGGCCTGCGCGATGCACTGGACACGCGGGGCATCATAGGCCGTTGATCATGCTCATGGCGGCCAGTGCAAGCATGGCCACCACCACGATGCCTGTGCTAATGTACGGCTCCGCATTCGCCTCCTCCTTGCGGTCAAAGCGCTCCGATAGGAACACCACGATCAACATCACCAGTAGCACACCCCAACGGGTGCCATGCTTCAAGAATGTGGATCCCGCGTCCACATCATGCCATGCACTGGCCACGATGATCAGGCAGAGAATGCCGGTAATGGTGGCCTTTACCACGGAAAGCACACTGCGATCCATCACTTCTAAAGGTAAGCGGACTCCTCTGCTAATGACCGGTCGGCCGATCAGTTCACTTCAAAGCACAATGCGGGAGCGATGCATTGACGCCAGGGACAGCGGTGTGGGCATCGGGCACGCCTCCACTGGTCCTAGAACGGCAGGTCGTCATCATCGCCTCCGATGGGTGGCACATCGGCCATGGACGGAGGAGGTGCGGCCTGGTAGCCACCCTGTTGCATGCCTGCGTTGGAAGCTGATCCCTTTCGATCAATGCGGTCACCTTTCAAACTTAGGAAGTACTTGGCCACGCCATCCTTGCCAACCCATTCCCTGCCATTCACATAGCATGTCACGGTGACTTCCTCGCCGGGTTGGTAGCCATCGAGCATACCGCATTTGTCCTGCACGAATTCAACCGGGATATGTTGTGGATACTGTGTGCCGCTCTCTGTCACCACCAATTCCCGCTTGCGGAATTTTTCGCTCACATCCTGCACCTTTCCAACGTTCTTGATGGTGCCATTTATCGTTACCTGTGCCATGTTCTTCTTAGAGGTCTTGTACTGCCTTCGCTAAAGGTAAGGCCGGTCAGCGTGCATTGAAGGCCAGCAGCGTTTTCCATGCCTCATCCACTCGTTCTTGTTCCAACAATCCATGCGCGTGGCGGTGCACCGCCTTTTCCAATTCCACCTTGTCATCCTGCCATTCCAGGAAAAGGTCGCTTAATTCGGTGAGCTTGTATTCGTTCACGCTGGTCTCATCGGGCAATTTCTCCGTGTTGCCGAGCCTTCCAAGATTATTGCCGGTCAGTATGGTGCTGTTGCGGATATCCAAAGGAAGACCATCCACGCCCACGCCCATGCGTCCGATCGGTTTTGCCACTTCGAAAAGCGCATCACCATGGGCTCTACAATACCAATTGCCACCCATGCGCGCCACGAGATCGATCTGTTGTTGGTCGATCTTGCCATCCGCATCCAATACGCGTTGATCGATGTGCATGAGCAGCACTTCGCAGATCACCAGATTTCCCGCACCACCACCATCGCCAGTTTCGATCACCTGGAGCACTTTGCATTCCATTTGAACAGGGCTTTCCTTCACCCGGAAAGGCTTCACCTTTTCCGATGGAAGCTGGGTGAATCCCGCTTTTTCGAATTCGTTCACCCCAGGCGGGTATTCGGTACTGGCCAATGAAGCCTGCTGCACCATGTCATATGTCACCACATTGATCACCACCTCCTGGGTAGCCTTCACATTGTGATAGGTGTCCTTGGTGGTGTTGTTGGTGCCACGGCGGGCGGGGGAGAAGATGCAGATCGGAGGGTTCGCCCCGAAAACATTGAAGAAGCTGAAGGGGCTGAGGTTCGGCATGCCTTCCACATCCACCGTGCTGGCGAAGCATATTGGCCTTGGTCCTATGGCCCCAAGAAGGTAGCCATGGAGTTTGGGAACAGGTACTTCACCAGGAATTATGCGCAGCATGGCAACGGGCCGCGAAGGTAGCTATTGCTGATTCACCGTTCGACCTCCACCTCCTTCGGGATCACACCCTCCAGCGCCCGTTTCGCGCCCTCAACGGTCTTCACATCCTGCACGCTGATGCGCAAGGTCCCTGCCTTCTCATACACCTTGAAACGCCGCGGCTGTGCCTGCACCGCGCGGAGCACCGCCTGGAAGGTATCACCCTCGAAGAACGGGTGCTTCTGGTCGGCGATGAAGGTGCCGATGAGTATGCCCTTCTTCAGCACCATCTTCTCCAACCCGATGCGCTGACCCAACCAGCGGAGACGGATCGCCTCCATGAGTTCGGTGACCTGCTGCGGGATGGGTCCGAAACGGTCGGCGACCTCTGCGGTGAACTTCTGAAGCTCTTTCTCGTTCTTGATGTCGTCCAGCTTGCGGTAGAGGGCCAGTCGTTCGGCTGTCTCGCTCACGTATGCGTTCGGGATCAGCATGGTGAGGTCGGTCTCGATGATGCAGTCGTCGCTCTGGTCGCGGCGTGAGCCTCGGGCGAGGGCGCTGCCACCTTCTTGCGCATCGGCGAAGAGTTCCTTGAAGTGCTCGTCCTTCAGTTCGCGCACGGCTTCTTCGAGGATCTTGTGGTAGGTCTCGAATCCGATGTCGTTGATGAAGCCGCTCTGCTCCGCGCCCAGCAGATCGCCGGCACCACGGATGTCGAGGTCCTTCATGGCGATGTGGATCCCGCTGCCAAGGTCACTGAACTGCTCGATCGCCTGCAGACGTTTGCGCGAAAGATCCGGCAGCAGGTGCGGACTCGGAGCGAGCAGGTAGCAGTAGGCCTTCTTGTTGCTCCGGCCCACACGGCCGCGCAGCTGGTGCAGATCGCTTAGGCCGAAGTTCTGCGCCTCGTTCACGATGATCGTGTTGGCATTTGGGATGTCGAGGCCATTCTCCACGATGGTGGTGCACACCAGCACATCGGTGTTGCCTTCGATGAAGTCGAGCATCACCTCCTCGAGCTTGTGCCCTTCCAGCTGACCATGGCCCACGCCCACCCGCGCACCGGGGATCAGCTTGCGGATCATGTCGGCGATGTGCTCGATGTTCTTCACCTTGTCGTGGATGAAGTAGACCTGGCCACCGCGCGAAAGCTCGTATTCGATGGCCCCGCGGATCGTCACCTCATCATACGGCTGCAACATGGTGCTTACCGGGTACCGGTTGGGCGGAGGCGTGCTGATGATGCTGAGATCGCGTGCGCCCATCAGGCTGAATTGTAACGTCCGGGGAATGGGCGTGGCGGTAAGGGTGAGCGTGTCCACCGTGGCGCGCAGGGTCTTCAGTTTGTCCTTCACATTCACGCCGAACTTCTGCTCCTCATCGATGATCAACAGGCCGAGGTCCTTGTACACCACATCCTTGCTTACCAGCCGGTGCGTGCCGATGAGGATGTCGATCTTGCCTTCCTTGAGGTCCTTGAGGATCTGCGTCTGCTGCGCGCTGCTGCGGAAACGATTGATGTAATCCACGCGCACAGGCAATCCCTTCATTCGCGCGGAGAAGTTCTTCCAGTGTTGGGATGCGAGGATGGTGGTAGGCACGAGCACCGCCACCTGCTTGCTGTCGCACACCGCCTTGAAAGCCGCGCGGATCGCGACCTCGGTCTTGCCGAAGCCCACGTCGCCGCACACCAGACGATCCATCGGTGTGGAGCGTTCCATGTCACGCTTCACGTCCTGCGTGGCCTTCAATTGGTCGGGTGTGTCCTCGTAGATGAAGCTGGCCTCGAGTTCGTGCTGCAGGTAGTTGTCCGGCTGGAAGGCGAATCCCGGCTTGCTCTTACGCTTCGCATACAGCTTGATCAGGTCGAAGGCGAGCGCCTTCACCTTCGCCTTGGTCTTCTCCTTCAGGTTCTTCCATGCCGGACTGCCGAGCTTGCTGATGTTCGGCGCCTTGCCGCTCTCCTCGCCGCTGAATTTGCTCACGCGGTGCAGACTGTGGATACCCACATACAGGATGTCGCCGTCGCGGTATTTCAGCCGGATCGCCTCCTGCATGCTGCCACCGGCATCGATCGTTTCGAGGCCACTGAAGACCCCCACGCCATGATCGATGTGCACCACGAGATCCCCGGGCTTCAGCTGCGTGAGTTCCTTCAGCGTTAGTGCCTGCGCATTCTTGCGGAAACCCTCCTTCAGCCGGTAGCGGTGGTAGCGCTCGAAGATCTGATGGTCGGTGTAAAGAGCCAACTTCAGCTCCGGGTCGATGAAGCCTTCATGCAGATCGAGAACAAGAGGGGTGAAAGCCACCTCGTGTTCCATGTCGTTGAAGATGGTGTACAGCCGCTCACTTTGCCGGGAGCTGTTGCACGCGATGATGTTGGTGTAACCCGCGTTCTGCTTGTTGTGCAGATCACCGCTCAGGATCTTGAATTCCTTCGCGAAGGCCGGCTGCGGTTTGTGCTGGAAGTCGATCGAGAGTTTTGGTGAAGGAGCATCATCTGATCTTCTGATCATCTGATCATCCGATCGCGCTCCGTCCCACTGTACGCGGCGGAAGCGGAACAGGCTTCTGATCAGATCACCATCCTTCGCCAGCAATTCCTCTGGTGCCGGGTGCTTGTCCTGATCGGGAAGTTTTTCGTATGCCTCCTGCAGCCGCTTCATCTGGCGTGTGGCGGCATCGCTGATGGCGGTGTGATCCTGCATCCACACCACAGCATGCTCCGGCAATTGGGAGAAGAAGTCCTGGTGGGTAGCGGTATCATCACCCTGCAGGTCGGGCACGATCACCGCTTCTGCCAGCCGTTCCACGCTCAACTGGTCCTGCGGATCGAAACGACGTACGCTCTCTACGGTGTCACCGAAGAGTTCGATGCGATACGGTTTGTCGTTGCCGTAACTGAAGATGTCGATGATGCCCCCGCGCACACTGAACTGCCCGGGCTCGTACACGAACTCCACGCGGGTGAAGCCGGTGGAAAGGAGCCATTCCTCCAAGGTGTCGATCGGAAGTTCCTCGTTGCGGGTGATGGTGAGCGTATTCTTCTGCAGTTCCTCCTGACCCACCACCAGCGGCACAAGGGCATCGGGATAGGTGATGATGGTGAGGCGCTGGTTCTGTGGATCGGCCACCTCCCGCCACTTCATCAGCACCTCCAGCACTTCGGTGCGGGCCACCCGCTCGCCGTCGTGATGCCCTTCGGGGTCGTAAGGTGAACGCATGGGAGCGGGATAGAACAGCCGCACATCCTGCTTGCGTTCCAGCGTGGGGGAAGTGTCCTTCTCGGAAAGCGCCTCCAGGTCGTTGAGGAAATAAGCGGCCTCCTCTCGATCGTTCAGGATGTGCACATGCACACCCTTCACGCGCCCGGCCACCGCCGATGCGATGAATGCCCGCGAGGAGCCGATCGCTCCCTTCAGGTCCACACGTGCCTTTCCAGCGTCCAGCGCATCGGCGATCAGTGCCATGCGCGGATCATCCTGAAAGGCTTTCAACAGCTCGGCGAGCGAAGTGATCATAGGGGTTGAAATAGCTGAAGCCCGATGCCGCGAAAGCGCGGGATCGGGTGCTGCGCAAAGGTACGAGGATGAACTTGTTGAGTGATCGCCTACCTCAGCATTTTCCGTCAAGCTCTCACTTCATCGTAGGCCGGGTTAATGGATCACTCACACCCGCCGGTTGAAAGCTCATCCACAGGCATCCCCGATCTCCGCCCCGGATCGACGGAACTTAGCACCTGTCTGTAATGAACGCCTTGTTCCAACGCCTTCGCGGCGACCGTGTGATCTGGATGACGGCCCTCTTCCTGGCGGTCATCAGCCTGCTCGCGGTCTACAGTTCCATTTCGTCGCTTGCATTCAAGCGCGAGGGCGGCAGCACGCTGCATTTCCTGTTCAAGCATGGGCTCATGCTCGGCAGCGGCTTCCTCATCATGTTCTATGCATCGCGGCTCAAGTACAGCATGTATTCGCGCCTTTCGCAATTGGCCATACCGTTCGTAGCAGGACTCCTTTTGCTCACACTGCTGCTGGGTACCAACCTCAACGATGCCAGTCGCTGGATCACCATCCCGATCATCAACCAAAGTTTCCAAACGAGCGATCTGGCCAAGGTGGTGCTCATCATCTATCTCGCGCGCGTGTTGGGCAAGCATCAAGGGGAGGAGTGGACGCTGCGGGAAGTGCTCCTCAAACTCATGTTGCCCGTGGGGGCTATTTGCGGCCTGATCCTGCCCGCGAACTTCTCGACCGCAGCAGTACTCTTCACCGTATGCCTCATCATCATGTTCATCGCGCAGGTACCCATGAAGCACATGGTACTGGTGGTGGGCACCGCCGTACTGGTATTTGTGCTGTTGTTGCTCTTCGCCAAGACCACGCCCGGCCTCCTGCCGCGCCTCGATACGTGGGTCGCTCGCATTGAAAGTTTCGGTGTGGAGGATCACAATGCCAACTACCAGGTGGAGCATGCCAAGATCGCGATAGCATCCGGCGGATTGCTGCCCAACGGCCCCGGTAGTGGCGCCTCGCGCAACTTTCTGCCGCACCCGTATTCGGATATGATCTACGCCTTCATCATCGAAGAATACGGCAGCATCATTGGCGGGCTCGGCTTGCTGTTGTTGTACCTCATCCTCCTGTTCCGCGCCGTGCGCATCGCCAGCAACTGCGACAAAGTGTTCGGGTCGTTGGTGGCGGTCGGCCTCAGCCTCATGCTGGTGGTGCAGGCCATGATCAACATGGCTGTCGCTGTTAACCTCGTGCCAGTCACCGGTCAGCCATTGCCGTTGGTCAGCATGGGCGGCACCAGTGTCTGGTTCACCTGTCTGGCCATCGGCATCGTGCTGAGCGTAAGCCGGAGTTTGGAAGAGGTGGATGCACCTGTGAAGCCCGAAGCCAGACGGCCGCGCACCGTAGTTGCATAGGGATCTTCAGACGTTGCTCAGTAGACCCCCAGAAAGGGTCGCACCGGTATTGGGTGAACTTTCTCCGGACGATCAATGGATCAGCCAGCCGTCATTCTCCCTTGATCCTTTCACAGTGTTCGCCCATCCATCTTCGCACACTCTGACGGTCCAGTTTTGGGGAAGGCATTTGGATCACGTGCAGGTCTTTACCGTCGGGGATCAAGGCGTACGAAAAGACGAAGGGTTTTTCAGGCGTGGGTTCGCCCATCTGCCCGAAGCGCAGGTCGCAGAATAGAAGCGTATCGTTCCGTAACTGGATCGCGAAGTTCCCCTCGGACAGTTGAATGAGCCGCTGCACCTTGTCATGGTCCGCCCAAGCCCCCAGGAGCGACCGGTTCCTTGGAATGTATACAAATTCCACTTCCGGCCTGGTGTCGAACAGCGAGTAGGAGCCTAACGCGTAGTGGTCTCCGCGATCCACGTTCGCTGTCCAAAGGATCGTATTGAACGGGGTGGGACGCGTGGAGGTCGCATTGTACGTGAGGCCCTGCCGAACGAGGGATCCCTGTATCCTGGAATGTGCGATGGACTTCGTCGCCAGGGTCAGCGCCATGTAAGCCGAACTCAGTATGAGGCCGCAGCCATTGATCCAACGGCGGCGTGGATCGGTGCGATCGAGGAAGAGGACAATGACCAAGCATATCAGGAGAGGCACCGTGTAAGCCGGGTCCACCACGAAGATGTTGTTGAACGCCACCTTCAATGGTAAGGGCCAGAACAGTTGGGTGCCCCAGGTGGTGAAGCAATCCAGCAAGGCGTGCGTTATCAGTACCCACCAGAAGAACCAGCTCCATTCCTTCGCAGTGGCCTCATCAGTGGCGCCTTTGACCTTCCTAAGGATCAACGTAATGATCCCCACGGCCACGGCTCCCATAGCGATCTGTGCCGGTAGGCTGGTAGCACTGGAAACGAAGACCAGCGCCACAAGAGCGGCGAACACGGCAAGGAAGGAACGCTGATGCCGCTTCACCCACTGCCCGAACACCGGCGCAAGGACCAGGCTAAAGAGGACCGAGTGCGTAACACCACGATGCACTTCATTGGCCCGCAGGTCATCAAAGAACAACTTGGAAAGCACATCCAGGTCGGGTATGGTGCCGCCAATGGCACCCCAAAGAATAGCCTTGTTGCCCACCTTCCTGCCAAGGACCAACTCGCCCACGGCAGCGCCGAGCAAGATCTGCGTTAGTGAGTCCATTCTCTCGTTGCGCGATGTACCAGGTACACCGTCTCCGCTATGATGAACGCGTCCTCCATACTGCTCATCATATGGATGTCCTCAAGGACCTGCTCACCTGAAGGATCAAATACCTGCCACCACCAGGCCTTCCGATCCATCTTTTCCACACGCAGCAAATGACCATCCTCCGTCTTGGCATAAAAGTCATCATCCTGCGCGGTCATTTCCAAGGCACCGCTAGTGGTAAGCCACGTGACCGGCGCAAGGGGTTTCGGACGAATGGTCATAGCTAAAGCTGTTCCGCCAACTTGATCAGGTGATCACGTTCCTGTTCCGAGATATTTTCCTTCTCGCTCTTGTCGAACATCGTTAATAGCACGACCACCTTATTGATCACGCGCACATAAGTGATCACCCGCGCCCCACCGGACTTGCCTTTCCTTTTGAAGCGATCGACATCCGCACCTTGTAGCAGCCCTTGCCGATCGGCGTTCCGGTCGTTGGGTCCTGATTGAGTTTATCGAGTAACCTTGCATATTCCCCGCGCATGGACGGATACTTCTTCGCTAGTCGCTTCAAGGCCTTCGCAAAGACCTTCGTATACTGGATATCAAAACTCATTCAGTAGGTCTCGGGCGGGTCTAAGCTTCCTCTTACCGGAGAGATGGTCCTTCACCTCATTCATCGCCTCGGTCAGGTCCTTCATGAAACGCTTCTCAGCAGCAGTAAGTGGCTTTCTTTTCTTACTTGAGACGGCCTTTTTCATAGCAGACTTACGTGCCGCTTTTTTAGGCTTCGCAGGATCACGCTCCACCTCAATGCCCTTCACACCTTCGAGCAGATCCTCTACCACCTTTTCCTGTTTCGGGTCGTTGATATGTATGATCAAACGTGTCATGTTCGGCTGATGTACGGGAAACAACGTAAAGTTATCATGAATGCTGCCATTTGGCCACGGATCTGATGATCGTACCATTGTATTGCGTTGGCTTGATGTATTTGGACGTTGCGTCGCTCAAATGCAGCGCCGCCGGGCTCTCCCTTGCAACTCCTCGTCGGCCAAATGCGCCGCCTGTGGGGTTTCCAGTGCGATCCCTAACGCAAAATGCGGGGTTGTGAAATTGCATTAGTGCTCCAACCAATGTTTTTCGGCATACTAATGGACGTGTCCATACGATCTTTACACTCCCAGCCACAGCCCCCCGTTGAAACTTCCTACCCCGGGCACGGTCCATTGCACCACCACCATCCGAACCTTTGCACTTTGGGAAAGTAAGCTCCGCCCAAAGCCCGTATGGCCCCCGAATCCCAGCGATCCCCCGAACCTCTCCGCATAATGATCTCCGGTGGCGGCACCGGCGGCCACATCTTCCCGGCCATCGCCATTGCCAACGCGGTGAAGGAGCGCGAGCCCGATGCACAGTTCCTCTTCGTGGGCGCCGAAGGGAAGATGGAGATGACCAAGGTCCCCGCGGCCGGCTTCAAGATCGAAGGATTGCCGATACGAGGATTTCAGCGAAGCAACATGCTCAAGAACCTCGGCTTGCCATGGCGCCTGTTGCGAAGCATGTTGAAGGCGCGCAAACTCGTCCGTGAATTCAAGCCGCATGTTGCGGTGGGCGTAGGTGGCTACGCCAGTGGACCCTTGCTGGCGGCGGCGCAACGGATGAACGTGCCCACATTGGTCCAGGAGCAGAACAGTTTCGCCGGAAAAACCAACAAGCTGCTCGCGAAACGCGTTGATCGCATCTGCGTAGCCTACGAGGGCATGGACAAATTCTTCCCGAAAGAAAAGATCCTGCTCACAGGAAATCCGGTGCGGCAGGATGTGGTGCGGCTGGAAGGAAAACGTCCGCGCGGCATGGAGAAGTTCGCGTTACGTGAGGGTGCGCCTGTGCTTTTTGTCACCGGCGGAAGCCTTGGTGCGCGGGGCATCAACAGAGGTATCGAGGCGGCGCTGCCACGGCTGAAGGAGGCGGGGATACAGGTGATCTGGCAGACCGGCACGCCGTATTTCCAACTAGCGAAGGAGGCGGTGACGAAACTCGGCTACGACGACTGCAAGGTCATGGAATTCGTGGACAAGATGGACCTGGCCTATGCCGTGGCCGATCTGGTGGTGGCACGTGCCGGAGCGATCAGTGTGAGCGAACTTTGCCTCGTGCGCAAACCCGCGATACTAGTCCCGCTGCCCACCGCTGCAGAAGATCACCAGACCCACAACGCACGGGCCCTCACAGACCGCAGCGCGGCACTGCTGGTTAAGGACGATCGTACGGTGGAGGAGTTGGGCGCGGCGATCCTGCGCCTGATCACCGACCGAGCACAACTCGATAAGTTATCTATGGTCATGGCCAAAATGGGAATGAATAATGCTGCGGATATCATCGCGGCCGAAGTGATCCGACTCGCACGCCGATGAACACGCTCAAGGACAAAATGCTCTTCTTCATCGGCATCGGCGGCATCGGCATGAGCGGTCTGGCGCGCTACTTCCGGCGAAAGGGCTTCCGGGTGGCCGGGTATGACCGCACCCCCAGCGAGCTCACCAACCAGCTGCAGAGCGAAGGGATCGATGTGCAATTCAACGAGAGTTCCACGCTGCTCCCAGAGGATATCGTGGAGGCAGCCCCAGAGAATGTCGTTGTGGTCCGCACACCTGCCGTGCCCATTACGAGCCCGCTGTATATGTATTGGCAGGGGAAGGGGGCCAAGATCATGAAGCGTGCGGAACTGCTGGGCATGATAACCAGCGATCAGCGCACGATCGCAGTTGCCGGTACACATGGAAAGACCACGGTAAGCACCATGCTGGCGCACCTGCTGGTGACCGGCCGCGTTAAATGCAATGCGTTCCTGGGTGGCATTTCATCGAACTACGGGACGAACGTGATCCTGAATAATGAGGCCGTGGTGGATGTAGTGGAGGCTGACGAGTACGACCGCAGCTTCCTTAAGCTTCACCCCAGCGAGGCGATCATCACCGCCATGGATGCCGATCACCTGGACATCTACAAGACGCCGGAGGCCATGGACGCCGCCTACGGTGAATTCGCAGGATTGGTGAAGGGTAGCCTTTTCGTGCACAAGGCGATCTCGGGGAAATTCGGTAGACACCGGAACGTGATCAGTTATTCTCTCGATGGCGCCCACATTCCTCGAGCAGAGAACCTCCGCGTGCAGGAAGGTTACCACGTGTTCGACCTGCATCTGGAAGGAGCGGTGCTGAAGGATCTGAAACTGGGGATGCCCGGCCGTCACAACGTGGAGAACGCGATCCCGGCCGCGGCCCTTGCCCTAAAGGTCGGGGTGGGCGTAGAGCACATTCGTGAAGGGTTGCGCACGTTCCGGGGCGTGGTACGGCGTTTCGAGAGGCGCTACGAGTCCGGTGGTGTTGTCTATATCGATGATTATGCGCACCACCCGAAGGAGCTGGATGCTTTCATCGGCAGTGTGCGGGAACTGTACCCGGGAAGAAGGATCACCGGTATTTTTCAGCCGCATCTCTTCTCACGCACGCAGGATCTGGCCCCGGAGTTCGCGAAAAGCCTGGCGAAATTGGATGAATTGCTGTTACTGGACATCTACCCCGCCCGCGAGGAACCGATCCCTGGGATCACTTCGGAATGGCTGCTGGAACAGGTGCCGATGGAGGCGAAGGAACTTTGCGGCAAAGAGCGTCTGATAGAGGAACTGCGCAGCCGGGAATTGCAGGTTGTGCTCACGATGGGGGCAGGGGATATCGACCGGCTGGTACCGGCGGTGGAGCGTGTGTTGAATGAGAAGGGGCGATAGGAATACGGGTACGTCTCCATGGCAATGACCAAAGCCGGTCTTACAGGACCGGCTTCAGCACTATGGTGTATGTGGTCTGGTTCTCTAAAAATGTACAGGCATCCGCATCACTACCCGCACAGGCTGGCCCTTGTCAGTTCCTGGCCGCCAGGGTTCGGTAGCCTTTATGGCCTGTATTACTTGCCGGTCGACTTCCGCACTTTTACCATCAACCACTTTCACATCCGTGAGCATGCCATCCTTTTCCACGATAAAGCTGGCGGTAACTGAACCCTTTATGCGCTTGCCGATCGGCGGGGTCACATTATCCCTGATGTAACGCACGAATTCCTTGTCGCTGCCACGGCCGTGTTGCGGCATTGTTTCTGCCCGGGTATAGACTATGTTCTCCAGCGGCACGTGGTTGTAGATCTTTTCGGCCAGGGCTCCTCCTCGTGTATCAAAGCGTTCCCACACGCCGCTTTTGTTGCCCATGATATATTCTCCCTGGCTCTCTATCTGTCCATTCGTATGGTAGAAGGTGAACGAACCATGCTCCACACGTAGTTCCGCGTCCGCATACGTCCCTTCGGATTTCAATTTGCCATCCATGGAGTAAGTGCGGCCAATGAAGAGTTCCCCGTCCTTCCCCTCATTCAACCGGTAGAATTTAGCCGATCTCTTGCTGGTGGAGGCCAATACCTCATTCAAATATCGCCGGTCACTATCCTGCGCTCTCATCTGGGAAATGGATGTCAGGAACATCGCGGCAAGGACGGCAACGGAACGGGTATTCACTTTCGAGGTGGGGTCGGTTTCAGCCGTTGGAACGGCGGAAGATCGAGAAGGTTACGAACTCCACGATCCATAACAGCCTGAGAGCGGTACCTGTTTAATTGACTAGGCCGGTTGGCCAGCCTTGGGACGGACTCGGTTGTTCATTTCTCCCACTTCCTCCCACAACCGTACTATCCCACTTTCTCCTAGAATACAGCCCTTCTCAGGAACTTTCGCTACCCTTGTACCGTTGTAAGATATCAACAAAGAGGTAAAAAGTGGGAGATGGTGGTAAAAAGTGGGTCATTTGGCCTACTTTCGCCTTCGATCTCACGCATGGCTACGAATGCTGAATCTCCTTGGGGAATACGAACTCCGGCTGGACGCGAAAGGGCGTCTGTCGCTGCCTTCCGGCCTGCGCAAGCAGCTCGCCGGCGAGGTGGAGAAGGGGTTCGTGATCAACAGGGATGTCTTCAAGCCGTGCCTCGTTCTCTATCCCATGGTCGAGTGGGAGCAAACGCAATCCATGATGCGGCGACTGAACCGCTTTGTGGAGAAGAACCTCGAGTTCATCCGGCGCTTCATGAATGGAGCCACGCAGCTGGAACTCGATGCGAGCGGAAGGCTCCTGTTGCCGAAGTCATTGATGGACCATGCCTCCATTGGCAAGGACATCGTGATGATCGGCATGGTGGACCGGATGGAGATCTGGGCGAAGGAGAAGCATTCGAAGATGTTGCGCGAGTCGGTGGACCTCACTGCCCTTGCCGAGGATGTCATGGGCAGCCTAGGCAATGAAAATGGGCAGTGAGTATCACGCTCCCGTTCTTTTACAAGCC
>JAEZCB010000020.1 GCA_023412755.1 Bacteroidota bacterium | reverse complement strand
GCTTTGTAGAACTCCATGCGGTTCTCCTCGTTTCGGAAACCGTGGCCTTCGTTATCCTTCACCAGGTACTGGACCTCTACCCCGCGAGCTTTGAGGGCCTCCACCACTTGATCGCTCTCGGCCTTGTTCACGCGCGGATCGGTGGCGCCTTGTGCGATGAAGAGCGGGCACTGGATCTTATCCACATGGAATACGGGTGAAGCTTCGCGCATCATGAGGCTGTCCGCCTTGGGATCTCCCACCATTTCATACATCATTTTCTTGTATGGTTCCCAGTAGGGAGGTATGGTGTTCATGAAGGTGAAAAGGTTGCTCACGCCCACGTAATCGATGGCGCAGGCATAAAGCTCCGGAGTGTAAGTGATGCCTGCCAGGGTGGCATAGCCGCCGTAGCTGCCGCCATAGATGGCGATGCGGTCCGGATCGGCTATCCCTTCGTTGATCAACCACTGCACACCATCGGTTATATCGTCCTGCATGGCCTTGCCCCATTGTTTGAAGCTGGACTGCCAGAACTTGCGGCCATAGCCGGTGCTGCCACGGAAATTCATCTGCAGCACGGCATAACCCCGGTTGGCAAGCAACTGCGCTTCGCTGTTGTAGCCCCATTCATCACGCGCCCATGGCCCGCCATGTGGATTGACCACCACGGGCAGCATCTTGGCATCGCGGCCTTTGGGCAGGGTAAGGTAACCGTGTATCGTAAGACCATCGCGGCTTTGGTACTTGATGGGTTTCATTTCCGCTAAATGGTTCTCGTTCAACCATGGATAGAGGGTGGCCATTTCCACAAGATCATCCCTGGTGGCATCGTAGAAGCTGTATTTGCCAGGCATGCGATCGTTGCCATGCCATACCATGAACTTGTCTTCGTTGTCATTCTCGCCATACACGAAAACATCGTAGCCCGGGAACTTGGCCTTGAGCTTCTCGTGGCGGGCCTTGGCCTCATCGTCCAGGAACACCTGTTCCTCCTTCCAGCTGGTGTAGTAGATCTGGGTGAGTACCTTGCGTTTGCGGCTGTAGTTCAAGTTGTATACGTCGTGGTCCTTGTTGGCGTAGATCTCCTTGATCTCCTTGTTCCCGGCCATATCCCACTCCACGATGGCGCTCTTGTCGCGGCCATTGAGGTTGGTGGCAACGTACAGGTTCTTGTTATCGAAGGTGAAGAATAGTGGCGCCCACTGATCCTTGAATCCGGTCTTCATGAGCAGTTTGAATGGCTCCTTTTCGCTGGCCCGGTGGAATACGAGATTATCGACACCATCGGTCTTGTAAGCCAGGCGTATCACACCTGTGTGATCGGTCGTCCAATTCTCATAGTTCTCCTTGTTATCCACCAGCATCTTCATCTCGCCCGTATGGATATCCACCAAATATGGATCGAAGACCTGTGGGTTGCGCTGGTTCATCTGGATGATGATGCTGGACTCCATGCCCTCCACATTGTGCAGATCGTCCATCACCCCGGCACGCACGCCTTGCTCGGGTGTCAGCGCCTTCACATCGCTGCCATCGATACTCGCGCTGAACACGATGAAATTCTCATCGCCATTGATGTCGCGGCTGTAGATGATGCGATCGCCTTTCCAGAAATGCCCGCCGATGTCACGAACAGTATCACGGGTCACCTGCTGGGCCTCGGTCTCGCCGATCTTCTGCACGAACAGGTTCATGCGGTTGTTCCATGGAGCACGGAAGCTGAAATACTGGCCATCCGGACTTATGCGGAAGCTGGCCTTCTCCGGGTTGCGGAAGAAGTCCTCGACAGGAATGGTAGGTGGTGGCGTTTCGGCCGTGGCGCTCGCGGTCTGCTCCACCTGTTGGCCGCAGGATGCCAGCAATGCGGCTAAGGCAAGGAACGGAAAGACTTGTTCTTCATTTAACGGAGGTGTGGAATGGGGAACAAAGATGGGCCAGGGAAAACGTCATCCCAGGCATGATACACGAACGGTGTATGATCGTTATGAACAGGTGACGGTTCAGCGTGCCAACTCCAGGATCACGGTCTTTCTGTCCGGCCAGGAACGGTCCATCACCGTCCAACCCTGTTGAACGACCTGTTCTTCAATTGGATCGTCGCCGCTGCAGATAAGGATCGAACGTTCCGCCTGCACATCCGCCAGCGCTTCCAGGGTGTGGATCGGTACTACACCCCGCTGGATCAATTCCTTTTCCAGTTCCGCTGGATGCCGTAGCAGGTCCCGGTCCAGGTGCCAGGCATACGCATGGGAGAACCAGTACGGGTGGATCAACACTGGCCTTTCATCGTTCCGTCGTGACGCTTCGGCCGCGGCCACCACTTTCCCGGGTTCCGGCCACTCTGTCTTCCATGGCCTGTATGTGGCTCCCATTGCCAGCACCAGCATGGCCGGGAGGATCCACGAAATGCGCTTGTTGTCTGATATCGGAACCGCTTGTGCCACTAAAAGGAGGAAGCCGGGTGCCGCATAGACGAGATAACGATCCAAATACATCGGCGCGATGTAAGAAACCAGGAACATTCCGATCAATGGCACTAAGGCCCAGAGCATGCCCAATTTGCTTAATAGGGGCAGGGGCCTTGTTCGCACAAGATGGAAAAGTATGAGCGTAAGGAACAGTACGGCCAGTACCGGTGCATTGCTCCAGCGCCAGATCATGTTGTAGATCTCTTCCGCATTGGGCGGCTCCAGCCATGTGCCACCCTCCACGCTGGTGCTGAAACGGGCGATGAAGATGTGGCCGTAGGGGACATATGACAGGATCACCACCAAATGGGCTTTGATCACCTTCCATGCATACTGGTGCCATTCATGGATGAGGATCACACACAACAGTTGAACCCCGATCATGAGCCAGCCGAAGAAATGAGTGTACACCATGAGCATGTCCACCACCGCGAGCAGTATCCAGAAATACTTTCTGGAGATGCCAATGATCACCCACATGCTGAACACCGCGAGCAGGGTGAACAATGCGTACGCCCGCACCTCATGTGCGAAACCCAGATGATAATTGCTGAAGATGTATAGAGCTGCGGCGAGGAACGCGGTGCGCGTGTTGGCAAGCGTGCGTGCGAGCATGAACAAGGGCCAGATCACCAATGCGCTGAATACCGCCGATGGTGCACGCAGCCAGGCCGCATCCAGCGGCACCAGCTTCACCCAGAAATGGACGAATAGAAAATGCAGCGGTGGGTTGTTCTCCTCCGGTAGTATCTTGAACAATGCCGGCAGATCGCGATGCGCCTGTAGTACGGTGAAGGGTTCATCATGCGCGAGATCATGGCCACCGACGAACAGCGATTTCAAGAAGAGATCCAGGAGGATCAAAGACCAAAGGAGGGGACGTTCCCAACGATCCAGCATGCATGGATCAATTGCCTCCCCGGCCGAAGCGGAGGAACATCAGGTAATGTGGCCCGATCCGTGGCACTTCGAATAGTTCACCCTTTGAATGAAGTCCCAGTCGCTCATAGAACGGGACCGCCTTGATCCGTGCGTTACACCAGAGCAGGTCGGCACCACTTTGCTCCAGGCGTTGCAAGGCATGCCGCAACAACAAGGTGCCCGCGCCGGAGCCCTGGTATGCGGTATCGGTGGCCATGCCACGCAAGCGGAAGGGTGTGTTCGCAGGTAATTCGGCGTGACCTTCCGGATAGAATGAACCAATACTGATGCACGTGTTCCCGGCAAAGACGCCCAAATGGAACACGTCGGCGAGACGATCCTGATCGAAATACCGTTCCGCCAGATCACCTCCGGGCCGCAGGATCTTCATCCGCAATGGATAGGTCGCCTCCAATGGGATCTCGCGTACGGTCATCATCCGTTCGGCCGAAGGTATCGCTCGCTGATCAATGCTTCCAGACGCTGGGCGCGTTCCCTGTGGTCAGCAATGCTTTCATCACAATCCACGCCCGAAGGAACGCTTCGTGCCAGCAGGTGGATCCCTTCATTGGAGATCAATACCGTCTCCTGCTGGATGCCACATGCCTGCGGGCCATGATCGCGCACGCGCTGCCGTATCCCGGTCACGGTCTGCCACGCCACCTCCGTGTTCTCGACAGTCCATGGCAAGGCGAGACCTCCCGGCAAAGTGGCCCTTTTGTGGATCATTGCGGCATGTGGTGTAATGGTCACGGTATGTGCCGGAAGGAACAATGCGGAGTACAGGCCTGCTGCCGCCATGATGATGAGTCCTGCACGCGCACCGGCGACCGCCCAGGGTATGGTGGGGCCATTGAAGATCCTGGATAGGGCCGCCCCGACTACCGAACCCGCTACTCCGGCGATCAAGGTGAGCAGCGCGGCATAGGCAAGACGGCCATAGATATCCATTCCACCGGCCACGATCGTAAGTGGATCCGTCAATATGAATCCGGAGCGATGTTCGGCGATCGATCCCACCAGAGCCTCATCGATATGCCCGCCCATCCAAAGACCGGCCAGGCCGATGACAGCGCGCAGCACCAGCACGATGGCCGCACCAAGAAGCAGGAACTGGAAGGCCTCCTGGGTGTTGTCTTCCAGTTTGTAGCGCATGGATGGGATCAGCGGAAATAACGCATGTCCTGGCCTGCCTTGAGATCCACCAGCGAAGCATAGATCAGGCGGATCACATTCTCCACATCCACCCGGTTCACGCTTTCAACGGTGGTGTGCATATAGCGTAGCGGCAGACTGATCAAGGCCGAAGGTACACCCGCCGCACCATAGGCGAAGGCATCCGTATCAGTGCCGGTGGCGCGGCTCGCGGCGATGCGCTGGAACGGGATGGCATGCCTGGTGGCCGTATCCACGATGTGCTTCAATACCTTGTTGTGTACGGCCGGCGCGTAACTCAAGACCGGGCCCTGGCCGCAGGAGACATCACCGTTCTGGATCTTGTTCATCATGGGTGTCTGCGTATCATGCGTGACATCGGTGATGATCGCGAGGTCCGGGCGAAGCCGCTCCACGATCATCTCCGCACCACGCAGACCTACTTCCTCCTGAACGCTGTTGGTGACATACAGCCCGAAGGGCAGTTTTACTTTGTTCTCCTTCAGCAGCCGCGCCACTTCCGCGATCATGAAACCACCGATCCTGTTGTCCAAGGCGCGGCCCACGAAGTTGCGCTCGTTGAGGATCATGAACTCATCCTCATAGGTGATCACACATCCCACATGCACACCGAGTTTCTCAACTTCCTCCTTGCTGTTGCAGCCAAGATCCAGGAAAATGTTGTCAAGTGATGGGGCGGGGTCCGATTTGTTGTTGCGCACATGGATCGCGGGCCATCCGAACACGGCCTTCACAATGCCTTTCTCGGTATGGATGTTCACCCGCTTGCTGGGTGCTATGATATGGTCGCTGCCCCCATTTCGGCGCACGTAGATGAAGCCTTCCTTGGTGATGTAGTGGACGAACCAGCTGATCTCATCGGCATGCGCTTCTATCACCACCTTGTACTTCGCATCCGGATTCAGCACGCCGACCACCGTACCGTAAGCATCCACGATATGATCGTCCACATAAGGCTTCAGGTATTCCAGCCAAAGCTTCTGTCCTTCGCTCTCGAATCCAGTGGGCGAGGGGTTGTTCAGGTAGCGGGTAAGGAAACCGATGGACCTGCTGTCCAGGATCGTGTCCGCCTTTTTCTTCTTTTTGGGAACGGCGCCGCGTACGTTCTTCTTTGCCATAAGGATCTTCCGGTTGCTAAGGGTGCGCAAAGCTAGTTCCACCAACCTATGCGCACCGGAGGCCACGCGCCCATCATTCAACATGGGAGTGCGCATTCACCTTTAATTTGCAACATGCCGCTGGCCTCTTCGCCGGATCTTGCACCATACCGCACCGCCGATGGGTCGATCACGCTGCGAAGTGAGCGGTGGAATGAACAGTACCACAGCAAACACGGCGCTGTCCAGGAATCAACGCATGTCTACCTGAACATGGGCCTGCATGCATGGCTGGCGGAACATGGTGCCCGGCGTCCGGTCTCGATCCTGGAAGTAGGTCTGGGCACCGGTTTGAACATGCTCTTGACATGGATCCGATGCCTGGAAGGAAAGTGTACTGTGGAGTACACCGCATTGGAGCCTGATCCATTGCCGAAGGAACAGCTTGGACCTTTGAAGTATTGGGAAGAACTGGCGTGGCCTGGTTTGCAGGAAGGATACCTGAAAGTGATGACAGAGCCTGGGCCGCATGGATTGGATGGAGGTATGCGCTTTGAGCAATTGCGCACGAAGGTGCAGGAGTTGGACGTGAAGGAGCGTTTCGATATGGTGTACTTCGATGCCTTCGGCCCGCGCACCCAACCCGAAATGTGGACGCCGGATGTTTTTCGCCAGGTAGCACAGTCGATGCGCGCAGGAGCCATGCTGGTGACCTATTGCGCCAAGGGTGATGTGCGCAGGAACATGATGTCGGCCGGTCTTAGAGTGGAACGGCTGCCCGGACCGCCAGGCAAACGAGAGATGCTTAGAGCAAGGAAGTGATGTTCACCATACGGGTATATGGATTGTTGGTGGACCATGGTGCAGCACCGCGTGTTCTGGTGATGGATGAGCTGATCAAAGGGAGGCACATCACGAAATTCCCGGGTGGTGGTCTGGAGTATGGCGAAGGGCCTGCCGAGTGCCTTGTTCGTGAGATCAGGGAGGAGCTGGCAATGGAGGCTAAGGACCTGCGGCATTTCTACACCACGGACTTTTTCCAACAGAGCGTTTTCCATGAAAGTCCCATGCAGGTGATCAGCGTGTACTATTTTTTCACGGCGGACCATAGCCAGCTCACGGTGTTGGAGCGCCCTTTCGCCTATACCTACGAGCACCAGGTGGAAGGAGCACGATGGTTGGATATCGGCCAGGCCAGTGTGGAGGCATTAAGTCTGCCGATAGACCAGCGCGTGATGCGTATGCTGAAAGATCAGTTCAGCTCATTGTAGAGCATGTTGTACTCCGGGTCGTCCTGGAAATGTTCGTAGCCCAATTCCAATACCACACGGGCTGAATCCTGCAGGCCATTGCCGGCAAGCAGATCGCTGTGCTCGATGAGTGAGATCTTGAATAGCTTCTTCTGATCCTCGGTGAGTGTGCGCAGATCCTCATCCTCCGCCTTCACCTGTTCATATGCCTCCAGCGCGTGCTGCATGCTTTCCTGTGCATCACGCATCATTCGGGAGCGGGCCTGGCATAGGGCGAGCATCTGCCATGCACCGGGATTGCTGGGGTCATAGCTCACCATGCGGCTGAAGATCATCCGCGCCTTGGGATACTTCTCCTGCTCATACCAGTTCATGCCGGACTCCATCGCGTAGCTGTTCAGTTCTCGCCAGTAGTCCTCGTGAGCACTGAAATGTTCATTCTCCTTGTCCTTCTTCCGGAACTTAACAGCGTACTTCAGCGCTTCCCTGTCCGCCTTTTTGTAGTCCGGGTCGGTGTTGAACCGCTCCAGCTTGCTCATTTCGTGGTAGCACTTGCTCAGATAGAGGTAGGGGAGGGGATCATTGCGGGTGGCTTTGCTGTTCACATATCGCTCGCCTTTCTTCACACACTTCTCGTACTCCTCATCCACGTAATACACGAGCAGATCCTCATAGACATGGGGTTGGGCGGAAAGGAGGGTTGAGAAGATGGGTAAGATCAGCAGAATTGGTAGTTTCTTCATGATGCAGGGCATTTACGAGGGCCGCAAATGCCACAATGATGGTGCCGCTTATGGCACCACAACGATTACGAGCCTGGGGTGGAACCGGAATGTTACGGCAGCAGCCCGGGTCCTTTCACCTCCCGCAGCTCCTGCTGGTGCGTTCTTTTCACCGGCTTTATGGTGGTTTCTGGACGAGTGGTGGTGCCGATGAGCAACATCAGTGATGCGATGCCCACCAACAGACTCCCCTGCAGGAGCAATTCCTCTCTGCCTTTGGATCTGAAATGGGCGGAGATGGTTCGGAGGGATAGTGTCCTGGGCATTGCTCGAAGATCCTATCAGCCCTGATGGCCTTTGGATCCGGCCACAAAGATCAAAGGAACCGCCCGATGTTCCGGATCTTATTCGCCGAGATAGATGGCTTTTCTCGGCGGGATCGGCGCTTTGCCCGATGGACCATGGAAAATGAAAAGGCGCCGGTGAGGCGCCTTGGAATGCTTGCGGACCCGTAGGGATTCGAACCCCAAACCTTCTGATCCGTAGTCAGATGCTCTATCCAATTGAGCTACGGGTCCTTTGGAAACGGCTGCAAAGATAAGCGCTTTGGGCCGATCGCGCATAATGCTTTCATCCCAGGTGCTTTCAACCCGGGTTTCCTTGGCGAAACCCTACCGCACCCCGTGCCGTAGAAAGGCACGCCAAGTAAAACTCTTTGGATCAAAGCCCCACTCCGCCATGGCGGGGAAGGCACGAAATGAAACCCGGATCGAAATGAAAAGTACCAACACTTCAAGGTCCCTGAAACTGCTGGGCATACTGACATGCGCGCTCCTTGTGCGGCATGCACCGGCGCAGCTCCTCGTGGACGATCTCAACCGCCCGGATGGTAACACGGTGGGTAATGGCTGGGTGGAATACGAGACGCTGCCGCCCGGCAGTGCCAGCATTTCGGGTGGTGCCCTTCAACTCAAGAGCAACATCACAGGGCGGGACTTCGTCTCCAGACAGACACCGGGTGCATATGAGACCACACTCTCCAACAACAGTTGTATGCTGGAGTGGTCCTTCCATATGCGGCAGAATGCTTTGAATCCGACCGGTTTCGGTACTGGGGCCACAGGTATGGCCGTGGTGCTGGCGGGTTCTCATGAAGATCTTCTGCAGGGCCAGGGTTATGCCGTGGTGTTGGGTACCAATGGCAGCAGCATCAACCCATTGAGGCTGGTGAGGTACACGAACGGCCTCGATGCCAATAACAACATCACCAACCTCATCTCCTTCGGCAACTTCAACAACCAGGCGCTGGCGGTAAGGGTCACTTTCGACCCCACCACGGGTACCTGGGAAATGTTCCAGGCCTCCGGCTCCACATGGCCTTCCATGGAAAGTGCCACCAACAGTGCCGGTACAGCTGTGGATACCTGGTATACCAATACGCCTTTGCCATACATCGGTTGCTTGTGGAACCATGGCACGGTCAACAGTACCCGTGCACTCTTCGACAACATCTCCGTGCCATTCGATTGTTCTTCCCGGGTTGATTTCAGCGCCGCCTCCGGCACGGTCAATTCCTTCGCGGGCAGTGTGCAGATCCCTTTGGAAATGGTGCATCCGCATATGAGCGCCCCCGCTGAAGTAAGTGTGAGCTTGATAGGCGGGGAGCCTGCGGCCATCGGCGGTTGGGCCGCAGGCTCGGTGATCTTCCCTGGTGGAAGCACTGCGGCCATGTTGGAATTGTCCATTCCGGTGGATGGTGGATGCCCAGGCGACCGCCAATTGCTGTTCGAGATCACCGGCATCACCGGAGGCTCGGGCACACCATTCATTGGCCCATCCAACAAGTACCTGCTTACCATTGTGGATGATCGCAGTGGCATGGTGCAGTTGCTCGATGAAAGTTTTGAGACAGACGGAAATGGTGTGCGATACACCATGAATGCAGCCCATGCCAACCCTGCTTCGGGCAGTTATTTCCTGCGTGGCACCAGCACCACTTTCAATGGCGCTGGTGGCATCCCGATGAGTGCGGTACATGGTTCCTCCTACGTGGGCATGAGCAATATGGCCACCATAGCACCCAATGCGGAAGCGGTGATCTCCTTTCCATCCATGGACATCATCGGCATGCAGCAGATCTCCATCAACCTGATGGCCGGCGCACGCAATGCGGCCCTTTTCGATCAGGCATTCGCCCAGAGGGACTACCTCCTTGTTGAGACCAATATCGATGGGACCGGCTGGGCCACCGTGGGTGCGTTCCGCTCCCATAAGGAAAACCCTTACGTGGATGGATGGTTGCGTCAGGATACCAACCTTGACGGGGTTGGTGATGGAGCCACGCTCGGTCAATCGTTCCAGGATTTCATTTTCCCGGTGCCGGTACACGGAGCTTCCCTGCAATTGCGCATCCGCACACGCAGTACGGAGGCCTTGGAGGACATCTTCATCGATCGTGTCCAGGTACGCGGGGATCGTTGCCGCCCCTACTACTTCAGCATGGGCAGTGGCACCGAGAACGACGCCATCTGGAGCCCCACATTGAATGGATCCGCACAAGCCATCAGCATCGATCGCTACACCACACTTGTGGTACGTGATGGGCATACCATCTCCGCCAGTGGCAGTGGCCGTGTGATGCAGGAACTCATCGTGGAGGAGAATGGCATGGTGCAATTGGAAAGTGCCAATTGGGATGTGCGTGGTGAAAGGATCACCAACGACGGAAGCATAACCTCCACCACAGGCCGGTTGAGGCTTGTGAGCAGTGCAGGCATCACCATGGCCGGCAATGGCACCTACGACCTGTTCGATATGCATGTGAATTCCGTGAATGGCACCACGCTGGAACCATTGACACTGGACGTGCGCGGGACCTTGCAGATCGAGAATGGCGCATTCGATGCCACCGCCGCTGATGTCCGCCTGCGCAGCACCGCGGCCGGCACCGGGCGTCTCGGTCCTGTAGAACCCGGATCCAGCTACCTAGGCAACATGACCGTGGAGCGGTACATACCGGCCGGTGCCACCAACTGGCGTTTCCTCGCGGCACCTGTATCCGCCGCCACCGTGCAGGACTGGCAGGATGATTTCTTCACCGCCGGGTATCCAGGTTCCCATTACCCGAACTTCTACAGCAACGGTGAGCTCTGGCCTAGCATCCGCTGGTATGACGAAACAGCACCTGGCGCCGATCAAAATGATGGACTCACGGGTGTGACAGCTTCACAAGTGTTGCAACCAGGACAGGGATTCGCAGCATGGTGTGGTACTTCACTCAATACCACAACGGCCTTCACCGTGGAAGTGGCCGGCGCACCCAATATCGCGACCTCGCCGATCACCCTGCCCATGACCTATACCAACACGGGCAACGCTGGTACGGATGGATTCAACCTTGTTAGCAACCCGCTGCCTTCGCCGATCGCCTTCTCCCAGATCCAGCGAGGTGCCGATGTGGGCAACTTCTATTGGATCTACGATCCTGCCACCGGGACCAACGCCACATGGAATGGAATAGTGGGTACCAATGGTGCGAATGGCATCATCCAAAGTTCACAGTCCTTCTGGTTGAAGGCAACTGGCCCGGATATGACCACGACCATCGGCGAGGATGCCAAGGTCGCCGGCAATAGTGGTGGGTTCTTCGGCAATTTCATCAATGGACTTCCGATGCTTCGTTTGAAAGTAAGCGATCAAGGTGGTCAATTCAGTGATGAGGCCGTTGTTGTGTTCGAGCATGGCCTGCCTGGAGTGGATGAACTGGACGTGCCGAAGATGACCTTCACGCACATCGGGGCACCGTTGATCTCCACCTGGGATACGGATGAGAACAACCTCTCGATCAACATGTATGGCATGCCCTCGGAAGCCATAAGCATTCCTGTGGAGGTGCAGGTGGGGATCTCTGGGCTGCACGTGATCCAGGCTTCCCAGTTGGAGGTGATCGCCGGACTCAGCTGCATCATGCTGGAAGATCTGCATGAGAATGTGATGATCCCGCTGAACAATGGGGAGAGCTATACATTCCATATGGATCCCGGTACCAGCCCTGGACCCCGCTTCATGCTCCATCTTTCCAGCCCGATCTCGCGCACGATCCAGGATATCACCTGCCATGGTCTTTCCAATGGCGCAGTGAGCATGGTAATGCCTAACGGGCCTGCTGAAGTAGTGCTTATGGATGTGTTCTCTACGGTGATCAATGGCCAATACGGCCAGTCGGTGACCTTCGCCGATCTGGAGGCAGGCAATTACATGATCTCCGTGGACAGCGACGCAGGTTGTGGAGCGCTCACAGGAGCGTTCACCATCGCAGAACCAATGCCGATCGAAGTCGAGTTCATGACGACCCAAGCGGCATGTGGAGAAGCGAATGGCACGCTTGTGTCTGAAGTGTTCGGAGGTGTGGCACCATATACGCTCACCTGGAGCGATGGCAGCTCTCTGGCAACGCTCACGGCGGCTGCTGGCGAATACAGCCTGCATGTGGTGGACGCCAATGGTTGCGAAATGACCACTGCCGTTCAATCCATCGGCCAGGCCGCGCCACCTACTTCCGCTTTCGAAATGTCCAGCAATGAGGTGATGCCTTACGAAACGGTCCACTTCACCAACACGAGTGTGGCGGCGGATGAATACATCTGGGATATGGGCGATGGTGCCATGTTATCGGGCATTTCCTTCGGATACATGTACGGAGTACCTGGCGTGTACACGGTGACACTCACCGCCATCCGCGGCATGTGCGAGACCAGCAGCTCACAGCAGGTGTTCGTTGGGGAAGCCACCAGCGTTGCGGAGCACGCGATGGGTGACCTCAACATCTGGCACGATGGCAGCGACATCCAAGTGATGCATGGCATCGACAATGGCCAGAATGTGGTGGTGGAGGTGTTGGATGCCACGGGCAGGCTGCATATCACGGCCAATGGTGCGGGAACACCGGGCACCATCCGCATACCTGCGGCACAACTCACAGCTGGCATCTGGTTCGTGCGCCTAAGCAACGGCAACGATCAGCATACGGGAAGAGTGATCATAACCCGGTAAAGGGGTCAGAATAGATCGAACGCG
>JAEZCB010000284.1 GCA_023412755.1 Bacteroidota bacterium | reverse complement strand
CTTTGAATGTGTAGATCGCCCCGTTACCCTTGCGATGTACCCGCGTGGTATCCACATGCCCTGTGTTTGTGAACCAGATGAAGTTGTGCAGGCCCAGATGGGTGCCTTCCGTATCATACAAATGGTGCAGGCCGCTCATCACGATCCGGCCATCTGGGAATACATGGAAATCTCCCCCTTGGAGGGGAGTGAAGAGCGGATCGTTGGTCATTGCGAAGATGAATTCCGGATCCATCGTACCATCCGGCAATAAACGCCGGACAATACCTCCATTTCCTGCATAGATCTTTCCTTCCCATGGAATTAGCTTTCCTCCCATGTATGCCCAGTAAGGATAGCTATCATCCTTCGAGCCGTCTATATTCAACCGCGCTCCGCTGCGCATGTAGATATCACCTGGAAATTTGATCTGTCCAGAGATGATCACTTTGGAATCTTCTTGCTCTAGGATCGAATAGACCAACCATGTTTCGATATCCGTGCGGAAAGTGGTATCCAGGCCGAAGGGTGGCTGGGCAGTAGCTATTATACAAAGATTCAACCACCCAAAAATTAGCAATTGCCTCATGGTACCACAAGTTTATTGGTTCCCATGAACCTCTCACCGCATACTAATTCAACAGTGTAAACACCTGCCTGGAAGCCGCGCAGATCCAATACCACCTGGCCTTTTGCCGATGTTATCTGTTGTGATCTTATCCTGCGACCCAGCTGATCACGAACATGGAACCAGGCATCTTCCGCACTTTCCAACTCATAGGTTAGCGTTACCCAGACCGAAGCTGGATTGGGGTGCAATGTGAAATGTTGCTCTTGCGATCTTTTTTTCATACCACGCGGGAAAGGCATTGATTTTCCCTCATCACTGCCACCGCCCGTCAAAGGCGCCCGGCAACGGTAATGGTAGAAACACAGCAGGTTGCTGATGTAATTGCTGGGGCGGTCGTAATGCCCAGCTATCATGCCCTCCCATACGGCGATCTCAGTAGAGTCCATTTCGGTTACTGATCGCTGCTGCCCATAAAGCGAACGCATGTCCGTTATCCATGCCAGCATACGTCCTCTTTCATCGAGTTCCTCAGGTTTCAACACATGCTCTTCAGGAAGGCGTTGGATCACGGCCAGAGCACTGTCATACTGCGCGGTCTGCATCAAATGGATCGCTTCCGCATAACGGGCATTGGGCGTGCGCATGCGCTGCCATACCAGCAACAGACTATCCGCTGAGATACCCAGGGTATCATTTGGCAATAAGTACAGGATCTGGTCGGCAGCCTCCGTCATCTCGAAATGCTGCTCCGCCATTTCCGATTCAATTGTGAAACGGTAGGTGCGTTCATCCCAGCTGGCCACGATATTCTCGATAAGATAGTCAGGGAATTGCACATCATGCTGGAGCCAGCGGATGAAACCTTCGCTCTGGGTAGCTTCCGGATTCGCGATGCAGATCTCCGCCTTGATGGCGGATCCCTTCGAGTAAGCACAATTGGCCTTGTGAATATCCACCACGATGATCGAGATCTAGGAAATGAATGTATTGAATAATTCAAAGAATACGGCACCCCCCGATCAAAACTCCCTATCCTTCTCGCTGCTCCTGAAGATATTCAGCACGCGCTGCCAGAGATCGCCCAACGTGCGGAATTCCTCGCGGTAGGCCACGCCCGCGCCCTGTGTGGTAAGCGCCTGATCGGTGCGGGTAAGGTTGCGATCGTTGCTCTGGCTGAAAGCCTTCAGGCGTAGTTTGCCATCTTCGGTGAGCAGGTATTCCACCAGGAAGTCACCGATCAATTGGTTGTTGGTCTGGGTGGTCTGCTGCCCGTAGGCCACGCCGGCATTCGCGCTAAGCAGCAGGCGTTCGTTGAGCAGTTGGGTGCTCACGGCCACCTCCAATTCATCCTGGGTTATGTTGTCGCCAGGGCGGTAATTCACTCCCAGATCGAAGCCGCTGCTCAGGCGGTTCAGCCAGTTGCTCACCTGGTTGCTCAGCAATTCGCTGGTGGTGGTGCCGGCCACATTGCCACCGCGCGGCACATCCTGCCCGGCATGGGTGGCGGGTGGCACGAAACGGTTGAGCACAATGAGCGCGAACACCTGGCGGTTCACCTCATCCTCGGTGTTCAGCACGGTGTTCACCTGTGTGCGGATGGCCTCGTCCACGCTGGGCAGGCGCACCTCGAAGTTGATCTCCGGGTTCAGGAGTTTATCACGAAGGTGCATCGCCACATCGATGGGCACACGCCGGCGGAAGGCATCGTTCTTCTCGTACATGATGTCGTACAACGGGGCGCGCACGCGGTAGGTGGCATGCAGGTCCAGGCTGGCATCGAAGGGATCGCCATACCATACTATGCGCCCGCCGGGTTCCAGCTGGAAGCGCTTGTTCACCACATTGCGCAGGGTGAAGAGGTAGTCTCCATCACTGATCTCCACCTGCCCCCGCATGGTGAATTGACCCGTGGGTGTAACGCTCATTTCCATGTTGCCGCGTCCGCGTCCGCTTAGTATGTCGCCCACGGTGGGGTCGAAGATGAGTTCGAAGTGCGCATCGGGTGTCACATCCACCTTCATGTCCAACGACACTCCGGTAAGGTCCATGGCCACCTGCTCCTGCTCAGTGGTATCGGAGGAAAGGAAGTTGATGAAGCCGATGTCGCTCACCTCCACACTGCCGCCGATGGGAAAATGGATGTCCGTGCCTGGAGCGGTGCGCGCATCCACCACGATCTCCATGCTTCCGGCATAGCCGCTCACCGAAACATCGCCACTGCCATAGGCCCGGCCATAGAAGATCTCGTTATCCGCCAACGAGGTGTTCAGCACCATCAATCTGTCCATGGTGCCCGATACGTTGAAGTTCCAATCCTTGAGCCCGTTGTGGATGATGGTGCCAACGAGTTTGCCGGTGTTGCCCTCCTCGTCGCGCACGATCACGTTATCGAAAGCGAACATGTCCGGCCGGATGATCACGCGGTGATCGAAGGTGTAGAGTGTGTTGAGGTAGTCTATGCGCAGCCCTGCGTTCGCCAGATCCACCTCTCCATTCACCTTCGGTTCGGCCAGTTGGCCTGTGACATCGATGGTGCCGGTGACCAGGCCTTGCACGTCGCTGAGGCCTTCGGGCATGTAGGGATCGATCACGCGCAGATCGAACCGGTCCATGATCAGGGCCAGTTCCAAGGTATTGCCTTCATCCAGGATCATGCGGCCATTGAAATCCAGCGCCTTCACATTTCCGCGATCCACATGGCCATTGAGCGCGATGGCACGTTCTCCCTGGGTCCAGCTCGCGGTGAAGAGCAGATCGCCGATGACATGCCCATCCACGGTCACGCTATCCACCCGCAGATCACTGCTTATGATCGGTGCCCCGTACAGGCCGAAGAGTTGGGCTGTACCATCCACACTGCCCCGCAGCTTCGGGTTGGGGATGAACACATCGAGGTTCTCCAGCCGCACATCATCGAAGAGGATGCCCAGGGCCGCGGTCGGTTCCCTGCTGATGGTGCCATCGATGGCGAGCCGCTGATCCTGGTTGTGCAGCACGAGGGAATCCACCCGCACGGTGGAGGAATCCACCTCGATATGGACCGGGCGGTGGTTCTCCCAGTTGCCCCTGCCGAAGTGGAGCTTGGAAGGCAGCAGATCGAAGGCGTAGGAATGGAGGCCACGCACTTCACCGAGCAGATCGATATCGCCGTTGGTGCCGCTGCTGGAGGCATCCCAGCCCAGGGCCATCTCCAATTCGTCCTGATAGGCCTTGCCGGTGATGCGGGTGCCGGAGAACCACACGCTGTCCTTCCAGGTCTGGTGCGGACTATGCACGCCGAAGGCCAGCACATCCAGCGTCTTGTCCACCATTACCTCCAGTTCCCGCGCATAAAGCTGGCCGAACCGCACCCCCGGCAGCTCCGCGGAAATGTCCAGATCGAAGGAGCGGCTGTCCAGACCTCCCTGTATGACGCCACCACTATCCACTTCCAGTCCGGGCATGAAGAGGTTGAGCAGTTCCTCGGAATCCTTGGTATACACCTCGAAATGGAAGTTCTGTTCAGCCTGCACGTACTCTGTCTCATCCCGCAGGGCGGGGAACACGCTGAAAATGACGTTGGAGACGGCATCGCCCACCTGTGTGGGCAGGAAATCACCGATCACGATGGCATCGGCGAAATCGGCATCCAATTCCAGCACGTTGCGCCCTTGGGTGCGGCCACTACGCAGCACGATGTCGCCCAGGTCATGCTCTCCCCGCTCATCGCAGTAGGAGACCTGGCGTGCTTCCAAACGTCCAAGCAGGCTGTCCGGAGAAAGCCTTCCCTGCGCATTCACCAGCATGCTCAACGTGCTGTACTCCTCCTCCGGCAGCAGGCCAAGTTCCCGTAGGTCCAGATGTTGCAGTTGGGCATTGAAGTCCACCTGTGGCCATCGCCCGCGCATATCGGCAAGCCCCTCGAAATGCATCACCAGATGCTCATCGTTCACATCGAGCTTTCCATTGAAGAGATCGCGCTCCAGGCGGCCTTTCGCGGTGATGCCGGTTATCCGCCTTCCTTCAAAGGTGAAGAAGGGGAAATTACCCTCGAGGTCCGCGCGCATACCGGCCAGTGTGGTGCCCCGGCCGTTCATGCGGATGTTGGCCGCCAGCGGACCCACCGAAGAGGTCTTGAGCAGCGGACCGATCCGGAAGGAACTCGTGGCAGCCCGGCCGGAAAGGGTGAAGACATTGGTGAGTGTGTCGCGCTCGTAGGATAGGTCCGTGCGCAGTTCGCCCAACGCTGTGTTGGACACACCATAGGCGGTGAAGGCGCGCGTGAATCCGGTGAAGTTGCCACTGAAGCGCATCTCCCCGAGGTGCCTTACCTCGGCAGGGATCTCCAGTGTTGTCTTTCCGGTGAACGGGGGAATGGGAAGAAGTGCCAGATCTTCTGGATCGGTGCGCAGCTCATCCACATCCACCAGCATGAAGGTGTTGGGCACGTCCGGCAGACCGCTGAGGTCCGCGCTGCCACGGAACCAGGAGCGCTCCCCAAAAGCGATTGAGACGTTTCGGCCACGCAGTTCGGAGACCGTGCCGCGGATCCGGCCATGCACCCCTATGGGCAGGTCCACACCTTCCAGGTCTGGTGCGAAGTAGGCGATATCGCCGAAGTTGAGGCGGGAGCTGTCCAGCTCCAGGCGCATCATCACCTCCTGGGTGAATGAGTTGTACGCCGCCCATCCTTCGGTGATGAACCGCAGTCCGCCGTGGACCTCTGTCCGCGGGGTGCGCAGCAGCATGTTGGCGATGTCGATGCCTTGTGGGCGTACCGCCACCGAACCGCTCAGGCGATCCAACTGGAAGCCGCTGTGGTCCACCAGGGCCAGCGACTCCATCTCCATGGCGATGGAATCACCGAACATGAATAACTGCCTGCCCATGATGCTGGCCCTCACATCCACATGATCGAAATCCACCCCGAATGGCGCATGGTCCTCATTGTCGTTGTAGAACGAAAAGTGCAGATCGTCGATCAGCACGCGCGCCACGCGTATGGTCCAGTCATCGCTGGTGGTGGTGGTATCCCCACTACCGATCTGCGCCAGCAGGTTGGTAAGGTTGCTGTGCGCATCGCCCTGCGCCGTGTGGAGTGCGAACCGGCCACGCTCCAACACCACCGACGATGCCTGGAGCAGGTGGCTCTTCGGCCGCACGCGCAGACCCTGCACCCGCAGGCCTTCGGCGGCGATGAGGGTATCGCCCTGGAGATCACCGATGAACACATCACGCAGCACGATGGGACCGAAAGGCTTGATGGCCACGCGGCCAATGCGCACCTCGGCACCGATCCGCTCGCTGAGGTGGCCGCCGAGCTGGTTGGCCACCCAGGTCTGTACACCGGGCAGCAGCAGGGCCGAAGCGAGACCAATGACCAGCAGGACCACGATGATAGTGGTCCAGCCGATCGTACGGAAGATCTTGCCGTATACTCCTTTTGCGCCCAGCGGATTAGTTTTGCGGCCCCCTCGCAATTAACGGACCCAAGTGGCCAAAAGTAGCGGCGCCCAAGGAGGCTGGCGCTAATAATTGATAACGGCGGCCTGTCAATTCGGAAGTTGGATCGGTGGGTAAGGGCATGGAAGGAAAGCAAGTGGCATCCACGGTGATCCTGGGGATCGAAAGTTCCTGCGATGAAACCGCCGCTGCGGTGCTCGCGGATGGGGTGGTGCGATCCAACATCGTGGCCAGCCAGGAGGTGCACCAGGCGTGGGGCGGAGTGGTGCCGGAACTGGCCAGCCGCGCACACCAGGAACACATCGTTCCGGTGGTGAATGAGGCGCTGAAGGTGGCCGGGATCGGCAAAGCGGAACTTACCGCGGTGGCCTTCACGCAGGGACCGGGGCTGATCGGTGCCTTGCTGGTGGGAACGTGCTTCGCCCGATCATTGGCCCAGGGCCTGGGCATTCCGCTGATCGCCGTGGACCATATGAAGGCGCACGTGCTGGCGCATTTCATCCAGGACAGTGAGCCCAGGCCAGTGCCGGAATTCCCGTTCCTGAACCTTACCGTTAGCGGTGGACATACCCAGCTTGTATTGGTGAAGGCACCATTGGAAATGGAGGTGATCGGTACCACGTTGGACGATGCCGCGGGGGAATGTTTTGACAAAGGCGCGAAGATCCTGGGACTCCCCTACCCTGGCGGACCGCTCATTGACAAGTACGCGCGCGGCGGGGATCCCGAACGTTTCAAGCTGCCGCTGCCACAGATCCCCGGGCTGGATATGAGCTTCAGCGGCGTGAAGACCGCTTTCCGCAACCTGGTACACCAAGGCTTACAGCGCGATGCGGACTTTGTGCAAAAGGAGTTGCATCACTTGTGCGCAGCACTTCAGCAGCGCATCATGGACATATTGTTGCGCAAGCTGCACAAGGCCGGCCGTTCCACAGGTATCGGTGGCATAGCGATCTCCGGTGGGGTAAGCGCGAATTCCGCCTTGCGCGAACAGGTGCGCCATTTGGGTGAACGCGAAGGTTGGAACGTGTCCATTCCACCCTTGGCGTACTGTACGGACAATGGTGCCATGATCGCCATGGCAGGCCATTTCCTGTATCAGCACGGCATCTTCTCACCGCTGGATACCATTCCCTGGGCCAGGTCCTGAGGGGGACGCGTTTCCGGCACATGATCCGCAACAGGCGGGTTACCTTTGCCGCGTTATATGCCTCACGAAACCGTTAGATCCTCAAGGGCGGCCTTGTTGCTGGCCTTTCTCTGCATTTGGGGTCCCATCATATGCCAGGATACCGGCATGCTCCTCATGCAGGGCGATTCACTGCTGGACCAGAACAAACCCCAACGTGCGTTGGAGCTTTTCGATCAGGCATTGAAGGCGGAACCCAGCGCCCGCACCTATCTGGCACGTGCCAAAGCTTATTATGCGCTGGAGCGGAACGACCGATTCGTACTGGACATCGAACGGGCATTGCAGCTGGACAGTACACTGGCCGAGGCGCACTACTTGCGTTCTCTCTATGCCTTGCGTGCGCAGGACATGGCAAAGGCCACCCACCACGCAGGCAGGGCCATTCAACATTCAGAAGATGAGAAGCTCACCGCCATGAGCCATATCATCCGAGGGCTGGGCCATGCGGACCGCAAGATGCAGCGCGAGGCGATCAGCGATCTGGAGCATGGCTTGAAGGCCGGGATCGAGGATCTGGAAGCCATGCGGGTACTGGCCCGCTCATATGATGCGGCAGGAAGGCATGAGGATGCACTGGTGATACTTGAACGCTTGACCACTTTGGAACCGGATGAGGTTGGCCATTGGAGCAACCGGGCGTTCGAATTGATCCAGTTGGGCCGCCTGGATGAAGGTCTCGTGAGGGTGGAAAAGGCGTTGGAACTGGACAAGGATGAACCTGTTACGCTGAGCAACCGGGCATACATCTACTACCAGATGGGCCGCGACAAGGAAGCCATGCAGGATGTGGAGCGCAGCCTGAAAGCTTATCCTGCCAATGCCCATGCCCTGCGCACACGGGCATTGTTGCACCTGCGCAAGGGCCAGCAGGAAAAAGCGTGTGAAGACCTTACGCTTGCCCGCGTACTCATGAGCATACCAGAAGTGGATAGCCTGCTGAAGGAGCATTGCGCAGCAAGCCGGTCACCACAGAAGAAGCGCTGATATCAGCGCACCACCACCCTCCTTACACGCGGCATATCTCCCACCGGAGTGATCCGCACCAGATAGGTGCCGGGAGTGATCGCGCCGGCATCCACGGATAATGGCCCCGCATTCATGCGCAGAGCGGGTATCACCCTGCGGCCAACCGCATCGAACACCTCCACCAGTGCCTCCCCACCATGATCCAGTTCAATGTGGAACAGGCCGTCCGAAGGGTTCGGCCATAACAATATACCGTCTCTGGTGATGGACTCGGGGATCCCGATGGAGCCCATCTCCACCACCTGGAATAGATCAAGACCCGCTTCCACCAGATGGCCCGGCTCCATATCCACCGCGAACGCATGGAAGCGCATGGTACTGGTAAGTGGCATATGGTCGAGTATGCGTATATCCGATTGCTGCCAGCTGTTGTGCCCCGAGCCCGCCACCGACTCCACCACTGTACTATCGGTGCCGTTGGTGAGGATGAAGCGAAGCTGATCGTTGGGTGCTCCGGAGCCACCGGAATTGAAGAACCAGCGGCGAAAACGGATATGCGGATCAATCATACCGGATACATCGAACGGGGGTGATGTGAGCAGGGTCCAGCCACTGTCCACATCATCATCACCAGCACCACCACCACCGTTGCCAGTAACGTAGGCCTGGTCACCACAATCGTCCTGCACGTCCGCACTAGGATTGGAGGGTTCATTCATGTAGTTGGTGCCCAGGGGAACTCCGCGTTCCCACACGCCACTGACGGCGGAAGAGGTGACGGTCCAGCCGAAGTCAAGCGCAAAGTCATCATAATACCCGGGCTGGAGCTGCACATTGAAGACGTTGCTGCCAGGAGTGATATCCTGCGTGGTCTCGCAATTGGTGATCCAGCCCCACTGGCCCACCGTGATCTCGTATGTGTTCTCGAACAAGGCTGGAATGGTATAATCACCATCCGCATTGGTGGTAGCGGTGAACCAGTACACATCGTTCTCCACCACCACCTGCGCACCTTCGATGGGCGCACTGGTGAAAGCATCCGAAACATGGCCAGTGAAGGCAAAGGAGGACAGCGGCACCAGCTGAACGTCGAGTATCGTCACTTCACCATTCACCAGTTGTATGCCCGAAACGGTGGCCGTCTGGTAACCTGCTGCGAAGACCTCTACGGTGTACGTACCGGCCGCATGGTAGCCTGTGGCATAGCCACCATCCAGGGCGGTGAGATCCTGCACATCCGGTCCTAGAATGGTGATGGTGGCCTGTGGAACAGGTGCGGTGGTGATCGCATTGGTCACGGTGCCTTCCAACCAGCATGCACGTACATAGGTGGGGTCCAACACGAAAAGTCCCTGCTCGATATCGGAGATGATCAGCAACTCGGAATCGAAGAACGGATACACCCCCCATGCGCCATCGAATCCGCCGCCGGAAAATGGCGACGTGTCGAAGTGGCCCACCTCTATCAGGTTATCCGGCCGCAAGGCATCATAAATGGTGACACCGTAGGTATAATAGGAAGTGATCAGGAAGTGATCGCGCCAATAGGTGTTATGCGGAACAGCACCGGATCCATTGTCGCTGCGCAGCTTGTCCAGGTACTGGATGTCCGTTGGATCTGAAATATCGTACGCACCTACATAGGCATTCGTCTTTTCGTCCGTGGTGAAGATGTGCTGCCCACTATCGTCCAGCCACACATTATGGGAGAACACATCCGGTGTAACCTGTGTGCCCAGCAACACGGGTGCCTGCGGATCGGACACATCAACGATCGAGAAGAACCCATCATAGATGTGCGCTGCATAGAGCGTATCACCACGGGCATAACCATCGTGCACATACCAGAGATCATACTCACCTACTTCCTCCGGTTGCATGGGATCCTGCACAAGATCGTACATGATGGCACCACCGTTTCCGCGCGATGAGCCGAAGATGAACAGGCGGCCATTCTCATCAATGAACAATGAATGGGACGTGGTGTAGCCATTGCCAAAGAACACCGTGGAAGAGAGTTCGGTACTCTGTGGCAGTGGGCTGAGGTCTATGATTGTGATGCCGCCATCCTCCGCCTCCGTGGTGATGTAGGCATGATCGTTCCACACCTTCACTTCCCGCCAGAGGGAAGGCGGCCCAGGCACGAAGAAGATCTCCTGTGGATCCGTGGGATCACTCAGGTCCACCACGGAAACGCCTCCCGGGTTGGATGACGATGTGCCGTTGGCACCAACAATGGCATACTCGTTCCCGAATTCATCCGTGTACCCCCACAGGTTGCTCAGATCGGAGTTGCGTAACTGCTGGTAACTCAGCTGCCCTACGAAAGAGATGTTGTATTGTGCCTGCAGAAGGAGAGGCAGCAGCAGGCAAAGGGAAAGGATGGCACGTAGGGTAGCGATCATATGCATTCAACAAAGTAACGGAGATCCCGGCCTATGAAGGAATACCGTACGCTGTTCCAGGTCCGCCTTTGGTACCACTCCTGTTCTGCCGGGCAGGAAAACACGATGCACATGGTTTCTTCATTTTGTTCCACCTTCCGCGGGAACGACCTTTGCAGCAGGATCGAAAACAGCATTGGCGGCACGCGCTGGCTGGTGTTAACTTCGTAATAGAATCCATATACCTTGACACTACCCCTACCCTCGTATCCTCACCGACCGTTGGCCACCCTGTTGATGCTGCACCTCGTTTGGTGTAGTGCGATGGCCCAGTTCGGCCCAGCCCAGACCCTGCTCACGGCCAGCGGGCTTCCGCGGCTGGAAGCCGTGGATGTGGATGGCGATGGTGACCTTGACCTGCTGGGTCACTTTGGCGAAGGAGGCATTAAATGGGCGGAGAATGTGGATGGCCAGGATGCTCTGGCCGACTTCGCACTGCTGGTGCCGGCCACGGCAGAAGGTGCCTTCAAGATGGCCGAACTGAGTGGCGACGGCCTGCTGGATATCGCCTATCTGGATGGCAATGAGGTGAAAGTGGCGTTCAATTCCGGTTCAGGCATATTCGCCGCTCCCATGGTGGTGGAAACCTTGGCGGCCCCGGCTGGTGCCCTCGAATTGAGCGATATCACTGGGGATGGTGCCAGGGATATCGTGCTCACCATAGAACAGGGTGCCGGCTCACGCATCGCTTACCATGCCAATGAGGGTGGTGCCTTCGGGCCACAGGTACTCCTGGCACCGGCCTACACAGGGGCTCCTTCCACCATACTCCTGGCTGGTGATCTGGATGGATCGGGCAGCACGGACCTCTTCTTCATCACGGAAGACAATGCGGCGATCGGCCTCATCAGCAGTGGCGGCACCTGGGATGAGATCGTGCTCTTCAACCTTTTCGATTACCCCTTCGAGCGCCCAAGGCTGCTCGATGTGGATGGTGATGGCGATCTGGACGTGGCCGAAGCACACGCCATGGTGGTACAATGGGCGGATAACCGGATCAACGAACAGATCCCGTTCAACGCCTTCACCCTGCGCGTGGTGGAACCCTTTGTTACGGCAGGGATCGGCGCATTCGGAGACCTCGGCTGTGGCGAAGGAGCATCCGTGGTCTTCATTCCATCGGATCCCACCCTCGCCGTACGCTGGAGCACATACCTGCCCAGCACGCAACGTTTCGCGCCGCGGCAGCAACTGCCGGACCTGCCGCGCGGTGAGGTCATCCTGTTCGCGGACATGGACGGCGATGGCGCGAACGACCTGTTGATCGCTGATGAGAACGGCCTTCACCTGTTCAGCAATCAATTGCAGGCACCCACCACCATGGTGGAAATACCCGCCCTAGATACCGTTTGTGTGAATGGACCCAGCATTGTGCTGCCGCAAGGCACACCTGGCGATGGCGTATGGCAGGGCACATTCGTGAACGAGAACATCTTCCACCGGGCCAGTGTGGGCGGCACCTCCACGGTGCCACTTGCATACACAGTGTATGAACCACAGGGCTGCCCGGTGGGAGCCCCGGGATCCATCCGCGTGATCTCCGGTCCCACCATTGTACCGTTCCTTGGGCCGGTGGTCTGCTCCGGCGATGGGCCATTCGTGATGAATTCACTCCCGGTGGGAGCAGAATGGTTCGGCCTTGGTGATGATAACATACTGGACCTCGATGAGTACAGTGGCGAGCAGATCGTGGCCGCGTACACGGACTTCACCGGATCCACCTGCGTCTCATTCATGGGACCATTGAACATCTGGAACACGCTGGATGTGGAGATCCAGGAGCCTGGCCCACTCTGTTTCAATGACGGTCCGCAGCTGATCGTCACCAGCACACCATGGACCAACGACCAGTGGAGCGGAGCGATCAGCAGTTTCACTCAGGAGGGAGCCCTTTTCGATCCATCACAAGGTGCTGGCACCTATACCGTGATCGTGGAACGGCAGCCCAATGCACCGCAGCAGTGTGCCGGCATGGATACCGTGACGATAGTTGTGAGCGACGAAATTCCGGAGGTGGAACTAACGCAACCACCAGCCTACTGCGCGAGCACGAGTTCCATCGGCCTCGATTTCAATGTGAGTGAAGGCGGATACTGGAGCGGCCCGGGTGTAAGCGGCGACATTCTGCTGCCGTTCATCGCCGGAACCGGTGACCATACACTCAGCTACACCATAGATGCGCCCAACGGTTGCAGCAACACCGAACAGATAACGCTTACCCTGGCCAGCATCGCCAACGTTTCGCACCCTGGCCTGGGCGGCTTCAGTTTCTGTGTGGACCAGGATCCCATCCAACTCTCCGCATATCCGGCTGGGGGTGTTTGGGGCGCACCAGTAGGGAACGATGGCATCTTCGATCCAGCGGCCGCCGGTGTGGGTGAACATGAACTCTCATACACGTACGTGGATCCCAATGGCTGCCAGATATCCAACCCTGCGGCCACCATACAGGTGCATGAAGAAGAGACCGAAGTGACCATCCAGGCTGTGGGCAGTGTATGCCAGGATGATCCGCCTTTCGATCTGATCGGCACTCCTGGCGGAATATGGCATGGGGATGTTACAGGGATCGGCGACACGATCGTATTCGATCCGCAAGCCATGGGTGTGGGCACCCATACGGTGATGCTCACCTCCGAAGCAGAAGGCACCTGCCCCGCAACGGCCACCATGGAGATCATGGTGGAGGTCTGCACGGGCATGGAATTGGCCAATGCCCATGATGGTATCACCCTGGCTCCCAACCCCACCAACGGCCTGGTAAGGTTGAACCTGTCCGAAACCGGTGACAGGCATATGGAATTGCTGGATGCCGCAGGCCGCGTGGTAAGACCACTACCCATGATACGGGCCGGTATGACCGTGGTGGATGTCGACCTCAGCACTGTCGCGGATGGACTGTATCACCTGCGCATTGTGGGTGATGCGGGGCCGGTGCTGTTGCGCGTGGTGAAGCAATAGATCCTCAACGGCCTATACGGCCCACCGTCGCGGTGATCATATCCTGCACCCGCCTGATCTCATCTTCCGTGATCAGATGCGGCCTGCCTGGAAAAATATCCAGCGTTACGCGGGCATTCATGTCATCCAACACGGCCAGCGTCTCCTTGGAACGATGCAGGGGAACATGCGGATCATCTTCGCTGTTGCTCAAATACACGGGCGTTCCGGCGAAGTCGCCGTCGTAGGCCGCCCGTTGCACCACATCGCCGATGAGCCCGCCGGTGAAGGCGAACAGGCCGCCGTACCGCTGCGCATGCCGGGCGGCCGCTTCCGTGGCGAGGCAGGCGCCCTGGGAAAAGCCCATGATGTGGATGTGATCATAGGGCAGATCCCGGTGCAGTTCCTCAATAAGGCGGTGCACCACCTGGATGCCACTATCCAGCCATGGTGCATTCTGGTGCCGTGGGGCCATGAAGCCACAGGGATACCATGTGCCGTTGGTGGCGGCAGGTGCGGCCACATGCCAGTCCTCATCGGTGAAGCGGCGGGCCAGCTCCAGCATGTCCTGCGGCGATCCGCCGCGCCCATGCAGCAGTACCAGGGCGTGGGAGGCCTCACGCAACAGGGAGCCTGAGCCGATGATGCGGTACTCATGCATGGGGATGACGGTATTGGTTCAAATCCAAAGAGATCGGGCTGAGGTGCTCCGCGATCTGCTCGCGTTTCGCTTCGGCCCATGGTGGCAGTTTCAATGCTGAGCCCAGCTCATGCTCCTGTTCATCCACCAGGAAACCGGGCGTTGCGGTGGCGATCTCGAACAGGACACCACCAGGCTCGCGGAAATAGATGGATCGGAAATATTGCCGCTCCATCACCGATGTGACATTGAAACCGGCCACGGCCAGTCGTTCCCGCAAGCTTGCCTGCCCATCATCATCCGGTGTGGAAAATGCCACGTGGTGCACGGTACCGCTGCCACCAAGCCCGCGCAGATCATGTTTGGAGCAATGGATGTCCACCACGCCTCCGGCTCCACTCCCGCTCATGTAGCGGAACCGCCCCTCCTCCTCCTGCACCTGCCGGTGTTCCAGTTGGGAGGTTAGCAAGGCCGCGGTGGGTCCATGCGCATCTTCACTCAATGTGATGCCGAAACATCCTTTGATCGCATGCATGGCCTCCACCGGACCTTTGGGGTTACCCACCCTATCATCATTGGCATCCACCACCAGTTCCAGGCACAGCCCATCGGGATCGGCAAAAGGGATGTATGTTTCGCCACCCCAACGGTCCCTTGGCTCTTCGTGCTCCACCTGGAAATGGTCCAGACGTTTGAGCCAGTGATCCACCGAAGCCGGACCGATCGACAGCATGATCACACTGGCCTGGCCCCTGCCTTTTCTGCCCCGCACAAGCCCCGGATAAGGAAAGAATGTGATGATGGTACCCGGTGAACCGGTACCGTCCCCGAAATAGAGGTGGTGCACATCAGGCGCATCGAAGTTGACCGTGCGTTTCACCAGGCGCAGGCCCAGCACTCCGGCATAGAACTCCACGAGCCGCTGAGCATCCGAGCCAAGTGCTGTGATATGGTGCAGACCGGTGATCTTTGACATTCGGTGGAAGAATGCGGTGCCCTTCGAAGATAAGTCGTGATCGGCCGGATGCCACCCCTGCGTGAGGGGTAGCAGCGGCGGCCCGGTGATGGCCGGCACCTTCCGGACACGTGTGGCGAGGAGGCGACCGGAGGAAGCCACCGCAGCGCCGTGGCCGCTGGTGCCGCCGAGCCGGCCAAAGCGGATGACCCGGCCCGAAGGCTTTGCGAAGGGACACGCCCAGAAAGAACTAGATGCTCTTATGCGGACGCACACCGCGATCCCGCCGGTTGGCCAGGATCAGCCAGAGAACACCCACCATCATGACGGCACCGCCCAAATACGGTGAGGTGAAGTGCCAGCCGTACAAGGCACCACCCATGGTGGGGCCCAGCACACGTGCCAACGACATGAAACTCTGATTCATGCCCAGCACCTGCCCCTGTTCATTCTCCGCAGCTTCGCGGCTGAGGATGCTGATGATGCTGGGCATGAGGCAGCCGTTGCCGAGTGCGAGCAACGCCATGGGTATGAGGGCGAGCGGGATGAAATATTCCTGTGGCACGAATGGGATGGCGAGCAGACCAACGCACACCAATATGGCACCATGGATGAGCAGCCTGCCCTCACCAAAGACGCGCGTGAGGGTGCCGATCAGCGTACCCTGAACAATGGCGGAAGAGAAGCCGATGAAGGCGAACATGTAGCCGATCTGGGCTTCGGTGAGGCCGTAGTGCTCCTCCCATAGCAGGGCCACGGTGATCTGCATCATGCTGAACGCGCTGATGTAGAAGAAACTGGTGAGAAAAAGATCGCGGAGATCCACCCGGCGCAGCGCCCTGATCGTCTGGGTGACCGGTTTGAGCTGAATGCGTGCGGCGGAATTGCGTGTCTTGAGCGATTCCGGCAGGAAAAAGTACACGAGCACCAGATCGATGATGCTGAGGAACATGGCGGTATAACCCACCCACATCATACCAAAATGCTCCTTGATGTAGCCGCCCACGGGCGGGCCGAAGATGAAACCCAATCCGAAAGCGGCACCGATGAGACCGAGTGCCTTGGCACGGCGATCCACCGGAGTGACATCGGTGATGTATGCTTGTGATGCGGCGATGTTGGCCGAGCCGATACCGGAAAGCATGCGGGCCAGGAACAGCAGCGGAATGGTGACCGCATGTGCGAGCATGAGAAAACCACCAGCGGTGATAAGCACCGTCCAGGCGATGACGGGTCTGCGGCCATACCGATCGCTAAGCGTGCCCCAGAAGGGCGAGAAGATGAAGTTCATCAGCGCATAGACAGCCGCGATGAGCCCCACCTGGAATGCCGATGCTCCGAGCTGGACGGCGTACGTCGGCAGAATGGGGATCACAAGCCCGAACCCCAACAGGTCTATGAAGACGGTAAGGTAAAGGATCGCCAGCCTGGAGCGCACGTACTACGATGACTTGTGGAAAGGTTCCGCCACCGGCACCACGGTGGGGCCTGCCGCAACCTGTGAACCATGCCGTACATATGGCCGGATGATCAGGCGTAGGGTGTTCTTCCAACTGAGGTATTTCCATGCCCAGTTGAACAGCACGGTGATGCGGTTGCGAAAACCAACCAGCTGGATCACATGCACGAACATCCAGAGCACCCACGCCAGCCAGCCGCCAATGGTCCTACTGCCCAGATCGGCCACTGCACGTGCGCGGCCTATGGTGGCCATGCTGCCTTTGTGCTTGTACCGGAATGGATCCACGGTCGCACCATTCGCCCGTGCCGCAAGCAGGCCGGCGATGTAGCGGCCCTGCTGCATGGCCACGGTGGCCACCTGCGGATGACCCTTCGGCCATGCAGGATCATCCGTGCTCAAGGCAACATCGCCGATGGCGTAGATGTCCGGCTGGCCTCTCAACGCCAGTTGGCCATCCACATCGTAGCGCGAAGCACGCTCATTGAACGAGTCCTGCAGACCGGCAATGGAAACCCCTTTGACACCGGCCGCCCAGATCACCGTATTGGTAAGCATGGTGCTTCCATCATTCAACGTGAGCTGCTCACCATCGTAATCGGTGACCCGTTTGCCGAGCATGACGGTGACACCCAACTCCTTCAGGTACCGAAGCGATCGGGCGCTGGCCTCTTCGCTGAAATGTTGAAGCACACGCTCGTTGCTGTCTATGAGAACGATCTCCATAAGGTCGCTCTCCACCTCACGGTACTCCTGTTTCAGCACCGTGCGTTTGATCTCTGCCAATGCACCGGCTAGCTCCACTCCAGTGGGGCCGCCACCAACGATCACGAAGGCCAGCGTCTTGCGCACAACTAGTTCTTCCCGCTGGTGCACCGCCGCCTCGAACTCCTGCAGGAAATCACTGCGGATATCCAGCGCCTGCCCGATCGTTTTAAGCTGCATGGCATGCTCCGCTATGCGCTGGTTGCCGAAAAAATTGGTGGCACTGCCGGTGCCGATCACAAGTATGTCATAATCCAGATCGCCATGATCGGTCCGCACCTTTTTTTGGGATGGATCCACCGCCAGCACCCGTGCCATGCGGAAGATCACATTGGGCATGGGTGCCACCGTGCGGCGGAAAGGATGGCCGATACTGTCCGCACTCAGGCTGGCCGTGGCCACCTGGTAGAGCAACGGCTGAAAGCAATGGTGGTTCTGCCGATCGATGAGGATCACTTTGTACGGCCGGCCTGAAAGTCCCTGAATAAGCTCCATGCCTCCGAAACCGCCACCGATGACAATGACCGTGGGATATGGCAACTCGTCGAAATCGATCCTCGCTCTGCTGGGCATCTTCAGGTACAAAGGTATCGCCACCATGAAGGGGTGGATAGCGGCCTTTGCCGCACTGGGCACTCGTCCCGCATGAACAGCGATCTTCGCGGCATGTGGCGGTGGCAGGTGCCGGTGATACCGGCCATGTACTTCGGGCCGGTGGATCTCTACAGGGTGCTTGCCCGCCATACCCATGCGGTAGTGGACACTGGCGAGCATTATGAACGGCAGAGTTACCGGACACGCACAAGCATAGTAGGTGCGAATGGTGTGCAGGACCTAGTGGTGCAGATCGCCAGGCGGAGTGGCGAAAAGATGCCCATGCGGGAGGTACGGCTGAGCTACGCCGAGACCTGGCCAGCACAACACATGCATGCCATACGAAGCGCATACGGTAAAACACCCTGGTACATCCATTTTGAGGATGGCTTAAAAAGCATGCTACACACCGGACATGGCAGCCTGGTGGAACTGGATCTCACGACCATGCACATGTGCCTGCGCTGGGCGGGCATCCGGTGCGAACTGCAGGTGATCGAGCAGTACATTCCCCCGGAAGAGATCATGCCCGGCCTGGACCTGCGGCAGGGGCACCACCCGAAAAGGCCGATCCCTCCAGCCCTCGGTGACACACCCGTCTACCCGCAGGTCTTCAGTGACCGGCATGGCTTTGTTCCACGCATGAGCATGATCGATCTGCTGTGCAATGCCGGGCCAGCCACGGCCGTGTACCTGCGTTGAGCGAGCGGAATGGCGGGCATGGGAGGTTGTCGCAACTTTGCGCCATGCAAAAGATCAAAGTGGGTGTGATCGGTGCAGGCACCATGGGCATAGGCATCGCACAAGTGGCCGCACAGGCCGGTCATGAGGTCATGCTTTTCGATACACGCAAGGAAACGCTGGATCACCAGCTCGCAGGGTTGAAGCGCACGCTCGAGAAAGTAGTGGCGAAAGGAAAACTCGATGCCCGCGAGGCCGCCGCCATCCATGGCCGGATCCGGCCCGTGGTGGACGTGCATGGAATGAACGGCTGCTCCCTGGTGATCGAGGCGATCGTGGAAGATCTCCAGATCAAGCAGGCCTTGTTCGCCGAAGTGGAGGAGATATGCTCAAGCGAGGAATGTGTACTCGCCACGAACACTTCCTCATTGTCCATCACGGCGATCGCATCCGCATGCAAAAGGCCCGAACGCGTGATCGGACTCCACTTTTTCAACCCCGCACCACTGCTCCCGTTGGTGGAGGTGGTGCCCGGCCTGGTCACCGAGGATGCCGTGGTGGAAGCCAAGATGGCATTGATGCGCGAGTGGGGCAAAACACCGGTGAAGTGCAAGGACACGCCGGGCTTCATTGTGAACAGGGTGGCCCGTCCATTCTATGGCGAAAGCATCAGGATCTATGAAGAAGGCCTTGGGGAAATGGCGGAGATCGATGAGGCCATGCGCAGCATTGGAGGGTTCAGGATGGGACCTTTCGAGTTGATGGACCTTATCGGCAACGATATCAACTTCACTGTAACGAAGACGGTGTGGGAGGCTTTCTTCTACGATCCGCGCTACCGTCCGAGCTTTACGCAACAGCGCCAGGTGGAAAGCGGCAGGCTTGGTCGTAAAACGGGCCGTGGCTATTATACCTATGGCGATGCCGTGGCCGCACCATCAGTGGAACTCGATCCTGTGAAAGGACGGAAGATCGTGGACCGCGTTGTGACGATGTTGATCAACGAAGCAGCCGATGCCCTGTACTGGAATGTGGCCTCGGCCATGGATATCGATCTGGCCATGACCAAGGGTGTCAATTACCCCAAAGGCCTGCTGGCATGGGGCGATGAGATCGGTGTATCCGAATGTCTGGCACGTATAGAAAAGTTGCACGCCGAGTTCGGCGATGACCGGTACCGGCCTTCGCCACTCCTACGCACCGTGACCGCGGCGGGAAGCAAGCTGCAAAGGGTATAGCCCGCTGCGGTCAAAAAAAAATTGGCACAAAGGAATTATTCCCCATGGAAAATTTTCTTTCCTTTGTACCACGAAGACATTCAAGAACATGAAAAACACCCTCTTCACCGCAGCCACGCTGGCCATCTTCACCCTGGCCTCCTGTGGCGACTCCGGAAACAACGCGGAGACCACCAATGATCCCAATAACACCGTAGGCCAGACCACGGACGCGCCCGATGGGCGGGAAACGGTCTATCAGATCGATCCGGCGGCGAGCAGGATCAACTGGAAAGGAGTGATGTTCGGTGTAAAGGAACACTTCGGCACCCTTGATCTCGTAGAGGGCCAGATCACCGTACAAGGTGGCCAGCTCGTGGATGGCAATTTCAATGCGGACCTCAATACCATAAGGCCTGAAGATGAGGCCTATGCCCCGGATGATGCTCCGCAAGGCCGCCGCTCCGATCTGATCGCGCACCTGAAGTCCGCTGATTTCTTCGAAGTGGAGAACCACCCGAACGCGACACTGGACATCGTGGAGGTGACCGGCAATACGGCCCGTGCCAACTTCACCGTACGCGGCACCACGCACGAAGAGACCATCGAGAACATCGTGGTGAATGAGAGCAACGGCTCCGTTACCGCACGCGGCACCATGACCTTCGATCGGCAGAAATATGGCGTGGCATTCCAGACCGGATTGCAGGACGCGGTGATCAGCGACAAGATCGAATTGGATGTGGAAGTGGTGGGCCGCAGTGCACAGCCGGCCATCTGATCCGCTCTTCTGAAAATTGAGCGCCCGCCGAGATCCGGCGGGCGTTCTTCATTCAGGACGATCGATCCTATACCGTCAGGTAAGCGTTCATGGGCCGCATCGCCTTGTAATGCTCCATCACCACATCCATGAGCCTGGGATCGGCCACCAGGCCTGCTGGTAGTGTGGCGTGGAAATAGAACTGTTTATTGGCGATCAATGGCTCCTGCTTCGCCAACTCTTTGAATTCCGGTGGCAGCACCTTGTTCCGCTCCCCTTCCACCCCATTGAAATGTTCCTTGAAAGGCTTGGCTTCATACAGCTTGCGAAAAGCCTTCGGATCCGATGCGATCTTGTTCCGGATCCGCTGCAGTTGGTCCTTGTCCGGCGTATAGCTTCCACCATAGAGCTGCACATGCTCAGGGCCAAGTTCGATGTATATCCCCGGAACGGCGTGATCCTTTCTGCCACCAGGTGAAACAATGGCGGTAGCACTCAGCTTGTAGGGTGTTTTGTCCTTGCTGAAACGAATGTCCTTGTTGATGCGGAAGATCGCATCCTTGGGTTCAATGCGCACCGCAGGGTCCAGCTTCGCCACACGCTCGATCAACTCGGCCACGAAAGCTTCGAACGGCTTCTTCACACGCTCCTCATAGCGCTTCCGGTTCGCATCGAACCACTCCTTATTGTTATTCCGGGCCAGATCCTTGAAGAACAGGTTGAAGTCTTTGGTGAACCAGCTCATGGTATGCTCATATTGGAAGGGGCGAATGTACCTCCAGCCAATTGCCCTGCTTCTTATCGAATACAGGCAAGATCGAAAGTCCATTGCCACATCCACCGCGAAGGACAGGTAACTTCGCGGCCGCATGTCGCCTCAGGAACTGGCCGCGCGTGTAGTGGCACGCATGTATGATCACGATCCATTCAGCCAGTGGCTGGGGATCGAACGCCTGAAGGTGGATGCCGGCATTTGTGAACTGGCGCTAACGGTGCGTGCGGAGATGCTCAATGGTTTCAGCATTGCGCATGGGGGCATCTGCTACGCCCTGGCGGATAGTTGCCTGGCCTTCGCCGCCAATGGTCACGGGATACAATGTGTTTCGGTGGAAACCTCCATCAGCCATACCAGGCCGGTACGCGAAGGCGACCGGTTGCTTGCTCGTGCACAGCAGATGAACCTTACACGCAGCATCGGCATCTACCATGTCACCATCTCCGATCAGCAAGAGAACGTGGTGGCCCTGTTCAAAGGCACCGTGTACCGCACCGGCAAACCATGGTTCCCGGAAACAACCAACGATCAATGAAGGACGCATACATCGCCGATGGCATACGCACGCCGATCGGCAATTTTGCTGGAAGCCTCGCTCCTGTCCGTGCGGACGATCTGGCGGCGCATGTGATCAAGGCCTTGCTGGAGAGACATCCGGACCTGGACCTGGCCCGGATCGATGATGTGATCATGGGTTGCGCCAATCAGGCCGGTGAGGACAACCGCAATGTGGCCCGGATGGCCTCCCTGCTCGCAGGAGTGCCGGTTAACGTGCCCGGCGAAACAGTGAACCGGCTATGCGCCTCAGGCATGGGTGCGGTGAATGGTGCAGCCAGAGCGATCGCCGCACAACAAGGTGATCTGTTCGTAGCTGGTGGTGTGGAGCACATGACACGCGGTCCCTGGGTCATGAGCAAGACCAGCACCCCTTACGGACGGGATGCACAACTTTTCGACAGCAGCTTTGGCTGGCGCTTCGTGAATCCACGCATGAAGGAACGGTTCGGTACCGATGCCATGGGTGAAACAGCCGAGAACCTGCTGGAGAGAAACGCGATCACACGCGAGGACCAAGACCGATTCGCCCTTGCCAGCCAGCAAAAGGCGGCGCGTGCACAGGGAAGTGGCCGCCTGGCAAAGGAGATCGTGGCCGTACCCATCCCCCAAAGAAAGGGCGATCCCTTTCTTTTCGCGCAGGATGAATTCATCAAACCGGACACAAGTCTGGAAGTGCTGGGCAAGTTGCGGCCCGCCTTTCGCAAGGACGGTACTGTAACGGCAGGCAACGCCAGTGGCCTCAATGATGGTGCCGCCGCCTTGCTGGTGGCCAGCGAACAGGGGTTGATGGACCATGGCCTCAAACCGCTTGCACGTATCGTTACCGCAGCGGTCGTGGGTGTGGAGCCGCGGATCATGGGTATCGGCCCGGTGGAAGCTGTGCGGCTAGCCATGCAGCGTGCCGGGCTCACCCTGGATGATATGGACATCATCGAGGTGAATGAAGCCTTCGCCGCGCAGGTGCTCAGCTGTACCCGAACGCTCGGCCTTGCCGATGAAGACCCGCGCCTGAATCCCAATGGAGGTGCCATCGCCCTGGGCCATCCGCTTGGAATGAGCGGTGCCAGGTTGCTCCATACCGCGGCCCTGGAATTGCATGAACGCAACAAGCGCTATGCCCTCTGCACCATGTGCGTGGGCGTGGGGCAGGGTTACGCCACCATATTGGAAATGGCATAAGGAACTGATGTTCAGGCAGAGACCTGGGTTCGTTGAACGGTATTAGTTTGGTCCCCCATTAGAGCCATGATGCAGGAACAGGAACGTATTAATCTCTACATCGCCGAGCAACCGGAATGGCAGCGGAAGCTACTGGTACGCTTGCGGCAGCTCATCCATACGGCGGATCCAGAAGTGGAAGAGACCTGGAAATGGAAAGGTCCGCATTTCGATCATAAGGGTATCATGATCGGCATGAATGCCTTCAAGAAGTTCGTGGGCATCTGGTTCCATAAAGGAGCCTTGCTGAAGGATACGCATGGCATACTGGAACGCAATGAAAAGGATGAAGAGAAGGGCATGCGTGCATACAAGATCCACGAAGGCGAAAAGATCAATGAAAAGGCATTCATGGATCTGGTGAAGCAGGCCGTTAAGATCAACGAGTCAGGAACAAAGCTCACCGCCGCCAAACCTGCGCGCAAGGCCCTGGAGATCCCAACGGAATTGGAAGCGGTGTTGAAGAAGGATGAGATGGCATGGTCCCATTGGGAAGGCTTCACCTACAGCCACAAGAAAGAATATGTGGAGTGGGTAACGGATGCCAAGAAGGAAGAAACACGCAAAAGGCGGATCGCGCAGGCGTTTGAAATGATACGCGAAGGCCAGGGAAAGAACGACAAGTACGCTTGAGGGTTTCCCTGGTAACATGTGATGCTGCGGTGTTCGGCCGTTGTTCACGCACATGGGCGGTTTTGAGAGCGTATTCCTGTCACTTGCCCCGGCCGGATGGTGGATATCTCGCCTGAAAAGGCGTTGTCCTTCTCGCCGATCGGCACCAACTTGCACCAACAATGCTTAAGGTGAAAGGACCTGCCATACTCCTGATGTGCTTTTTCGCAATGCAGCTACACGCCCAGCCCAACCCGCTGCAGGTGCCGGCGCCGCCATTCGTGGATCTGCAGGCCAACCGGATAATCACGCGTGGATCCGAGCGGCCATGGTCGCATTTCCAGGAGAAGCTGGACCGTCTGGTGTTCGATGGCAGCGGGCAGATCAACATCGTGCACGTGGGTGGCTCCCACATACAGGCGGACATGTGGAGCATGCACATGCGGCACCGGTCGCAACACATGGCGCCAGGCGTACGCGGCGGGCGCGGATTCATCTTCCCATACAACATGGCGAAGAGCAATAATCCATATTGGTACCATCCGGATTTCACTGGCTCCTGGACCTCGGTGAAGAACACCAGGAAAGATGAACAGGGCGTGCTGGGATTGGCCGGTTATTCAGTGACCACGCATGATACGCTCGCCACATTGAAGGTCTCCTTCCGCGGTGATGTCTATGGCGGATACACCTTCAACAGGATCAAGGTGCTGCACCGGCAGGACAGCTCCTACGCGGTGGATGCATTCAGCTACGACAGCACCCTTACGATCACCAAGCTGCCGCATCCGGAAAAGGGGTACACGGAATTCATCTACAGCGGCCATACGGATACGCTTCGGCTGCAGTTCCATCAGGAGGGGCCGGAGCAGGTGCGGTTCACATTGTATGGCATCATCATGGAAAATGATGATCCAGGCATCCGCTACCATGCCACCGGAGTCAATGGCGCCAGCACCACCAGCTGGCTGCGCTGCGAACGTTTTGCCGAAGAGCTGGCGCTGGTGAAGCCCGATCTGGTGGTGTTCTCCATCGGCATCAACGATGCGCATGACAGTGATTTCAGCGCGGCCCGGTACAAGAGGAACTACGAAGAGCTGATCGCCCGCGTACGTGCGGTGGCACCCGATTGTGCCATCCTGCTCACCACCAACACCGACAGTTTCGTTGGGCGAAGGACACCGAACAAGAACGCCGAGGCCGTTCGCCGCGTGATGCTGGAATTATCGGCCGAGCAGGGTGCCGCGGTGTGGGACACCTGGGGTGTGATGGGCGGCGAAGGAAGCATACGAATGTGGGAGGACGCAGGTCTAGCCAAGAAGGACCGTGTACACTTCAACCGTGCCGGGTACACGCTGCTGGGCGATCTGCTGTTCAGTGCGATGATGGAGAGCTACGGCGAACACATCAGGAAGGTATCCAGGCCGTGACCCTGTCAAGGCACTATGAACCTGGCAGTGGTCACATCGCCGGTGTATTCCCGCATCATGATCAAATATGCCCCGGACGCCATCGCAGATAGCTCCATGTCGGTGATGCTGCTGTTGACGCTGCTTCCTGTGATCAACCGGCCCGAATAGTCAACTATGCGATAGGATGCCAGCATGCGGTGAGGATCGTGCAATCGAATGATACCCGCATCTGGATCATTCACGACGTATGGACGCCGCTTCTCCTCCTCCTGCACCTGTACCGTATAGATGAGGTGCAGATCATCAACTGAAAGATCAGCGTGACCGGTGGCCTGACCAAGTGGGTCGCTGCCCGCCCATGCTTCCACCCGAATGGCCACACTGTCGAACGCGTTCAGATCTGTGGTCATGATGTGGAACTCCGTGTACTCTGGGATCAATTCAGTGGTTTCCCATGTGCCAGCAAGCTGCATGTTCCCATCACTGAAGCCATACACCTGTACCATGCCTTTGCCCGTTCCCTGCATGCTATCGCAGCGCACATAGAAAGTGATACCA
>JAEZCB010000096.1 GCA_023412755.1 Bacteroidota bacterium | reverse complement strand
ACACTGCTCATATGCTCAAGCCGGTGTTCAACGGTTCGCTCATAAGGGGTATGAATGGATAGCGCACATGGGCCAGATAAAGGCCACATGCTGGTGCGCTCCTCCCTGCGGCATGTCTGTCCATGGCCGCCAGCACTTCGGACATATGTGTGGGTGGGCGATCCCCTTTACCAATGCGTAAACAAGTGCCTACGATGGCCCTCACCATGTTGCGAAGGAAGCGATCGGCATGGATCCGGAATAAATATCCGTTCCGCACCTGTTGCCAATAGGCTTGCCGCACATCACAGATCATTGTGCGGTTGTCGCTTCCTGTGCGGCTGAAACTCGTGAAATCACGTGCCTGCAACAGTGCTTCGCAAGCCTGGTTCATCGCGGCCACATCAAGTGGTGGCCTCAACGGGTGCGAACGATCCACTAAAAAAGGATCCTTTTCAATATGTATCCTATAGATATATCCGCGTTCGGTGGCACTGAAGCGGGCGTGCGCATCCCCTGCCACAGGGATCGCCCGATGGATGGCGATATCCCGTGGGAGCATACTATTCAGCGAATGCACCATACGCTGATCCACCTCCCTGCCCTCTGGCGCATCAAAATGGGCATAGTACAGGGAAGCATGTACGCCGGTATCCGTGCGACCGCATCCTACCACATTCACCTTATGTGCATGGAAAAGCTGGCGCATGGCTCGTTCGATCTCACCCTGTACGCTCGGCGCATCCGGCTGCACCTGCCAGCCGCGGTAGGCCGTACCATTGAATGCGAGTTCAAGGAAATAGCGGGACATACGACGGGCCATGAGCAGCGGGAATAAGGTGCGCATGGGGGCGTAAAGGTATTGGGGTGCGGATCGGTGAGGCCACGCACGGGTGGTGTCCCGTGGCCTGCCATTAACTTAGGTCTTGATGAGCCGTGGCTTCGTTAAGGAAGAAGATCAGGAGGAAGCGCCCTTCATTCCACCCAGGGCACCGCTTCCGGAAGGGATCATCAATTACGTCACACCCCGTGGGCTGGCACTGCTACACCAGGAACGTGAGGCGTTGGAGAAGCAGCGGACCGAGCTGATCCAAAGACCGGCGGAGGCCATCAGTGATCAAGACAGGCGACGGGAACTTGTTGTGATCAACGGCCAACTTGACCTGTTGAATGAGCGGCTGGCGACCGCGCGGGTAGTGGAACCGGGAGAAACTTCCAATGAAGAGGTCCGTTTTGGCACTACCGTCACTTATGACCAGGCCGGCACCCAGCGAACCTTCACCATTGTTGGCGCGGATGAAGCGAATGTGAAACAGGGCCGCATCGCCTTCACATCACCCATCGCACGCGCCTTAATGGGCAGCAAAGTAGGTGATAGCGTGGACTTCCAACTCGGTGGCAGAACGCAGAAGTTGCGGGTTTTGAAGATCGCACCCTAAGTAATAGTGAGCCAACCAGATCGCCGGATCCTGCGTCATCATCTGGTAAGATGTCAAATCCCAAAACCAAATGAAAGGAACTTTTACGATCGCGTTCTCTTTGATCATCGCCGGCTTAAGTGCCCAGACCCAGATCAACACGACGGGCAGTTTCACCTTTTCACCTGATGAGGTGACCATCATGCTTGGCGAATCGGTGGTCTTCGATCTCGGCGCCATCCATACGGCCACGCAGATATCCGAGGAGGACTGGAACAACAATGTGGCCGACCCACTGCCGGGTGGGTTCAACTTTGGCGGTGGTGTGCACCCGTACACTCCTGCCGAGGCAGGCACCATCTACTACATCTGCGATCCCCATTCAAGCATGGGCATGAAAGGCAAGATCATCGTGGAGACCGATAGTGGCCTGGAGGAGAAGGGCAATGCCATGCTACGTGTTTTCCCCAACCCGGCTTCGGATGAATTGGTGGTGGAGTCGACCGGAACGGGTCATGTGCTCATACTGGTGGACATACAGGGAAGGGAAGTGCTGCGTCACACGGTATCTTCCACTGCCCGCGTGGACATCACCGGTCTAAAAGAGGGTAACTATACAGCGCTTGTTCGTGATGCCAATGGGGAGCAGATACTGTCCGAGCGGATCGCGATCGCCCGCTGAATCATGACTGCTTTCAAAAGGACGCCATCCAGAACGGATGGCGTACTTTTTTGTTGAAGATCCCAGAATGGTGAACAGGCCCGAGCGTATGCGAATGAATGTGCACCGCTCGCCGCTATGGCCGCTAAGATTTTCCACCACTCATCTCCTGACCCATCGCTTCGCTTACTTTGGATCTTTCCTGTCTTTCCCTTGAGGTGATCTCTTCGAACCGCTCCTGATAGCGAACATGGTTCGTACCCATTATCCTATCCCACCAGTTGAAATAGAGGCCGTAATTGCAACGGCTGTATTTGTGGTGCATATTATGATGTGTACTCGTGTTGTTCAGGCCCAGGAGCCAATGCCGGGTGAACCCTTTCGGATATATCTCATAGCCCAGATGGCCGATCACATTCATGATGGTCATCACCACCAGAAAACCGCCGATGGCCAGAGGATGCATTGGCATGATGAATACCAGCACGGGAAGGATCCCCGCCTCTACGACGGCTTCGGTAGGGTGAAAAGAGAACGATGCCCAAGGCGAAGGATCATGTGATCTATGGTGCACGGCATGCATCACCCTGAATAATGGCTTCCAATGCATGAACCGGTGTGTCCAGTAGAAGTAGGTATCATGGATCAACAGGGCCAAAAGAATGCTTGCCACGAACCACCACCAGCCATACTCGTGTACCTCCGTGTAGATCTGTGTGTAGCCATGATGGCGGGCCTCATGGATGCCAATGCCCATGAGGGCGAAAATGGCGAAGGTCGAGAGTGAGTAGCGGTATTCCTGGCGGAGCAGCCTGCTGTCCGGATAGCGATCCTGGATCCGGCGATGGACCCAGCTGTCGCGCTTCCACCCATAAAAGATCAGGAAGGCAAGCCCGGCGATGACCAGGTAACGCAGAAAAAGCCCCAGGTACAATTGCGAGCCGAACCGCACCGGCTTTTGCAACTCGGCAGGAATGAAAGCACCGGTCGCATAAGTGAGTATGAACAATACCACAAGCACAGCCACCGAGCCGATCACCGTACCCCGCATACCACGAAATTACACCGGCCCATATGGTTCTCTACCAAATGACACGGCCGCCACGGAAGATCCCGTGGCGGCCGTTACTCAATAAATGCGCTCACCGGTATTTCACCGCACCCTGCGCCAGCAATTGATCGATGTCGTTGTTCACGCTCAAGATCAACAATGAGGTCGCCGTGCAGAAGACCGGGCTCGTGATGCAATGATGGCCATGCCAGCTGCCATCGCTTGTTTGAATGGCCAGTAGGCGGTCCGTGGTAGCGCCGTACCAATCTTTCCAGCCCTTGTCCCTGGCGATGATCATGGATTCTCCCGTCTGGAGGAAGCTCAGGAATTCCTCTCCTCCGTTGTTGCCGAAACCTGTTAATACGCGCTCATCCTGGGCCTGCACCTTGGCGGCGTTATAAACCTGATAGGCCGTATTGAGTCGTTCTGCTTCCGTGGCAGGAACACCAGCATTCTGAAGCACTTCCGGACTCATTGGCGCGTCCGCGGCGATCTTGCCTTCCTGCTTCGCCTTGGCCACCTTCTCTTCAGCCTCGCGCGCTTCCGCAGCCGCACTGCGCGTGCTACCGCTGACCGCATATAATGTGATCCCTGCCGCACGCTCCGTGGCCACGCTGTTGTTCTTCACGTCGAAGTTCTGCTTGTTGTAATCCCTTGCTTTTTGCAGGGTCTCCTCATCGACCTCCGCCCCCTGGGACCGGGCCGATTCCAGGGCGCTGGCCGCGAAGGAGCTTTGCAATACGCCGGCCCAGCCATCGCCCTGCATACTACCATCGGTTCGCTGCGCCCTTTGTATGATGGCAGCACAATTGTTCAAGGCCTTGTGCACACGGTGTTTCAATGGGTCGTTGCCTTCGAGTCTTGCGCTCAGGTTGCTCAGGTATTGTGTGGTAAGGGCCACATCGATGTTCTGCCCCAGCTTCGCCTGGATCTGGGTGCCCTGCACTTCCGTGATGTTGCGTGCCTGTGGCCCGGCCTGTTCCACATGCTTCAGCAGATAGTCCGTGATCTTGGTCAGTTGTTGTGCGTAAGTCCCAGTGGTTGGAGTGGAACCCAAGCGCAGGATGGCCATGCCGACCATGGCCGTTGTGGCGGGATCGGTGGCCACGGCATGCGGGTCACGGATGTCCTGGCGGGCATGTGAGCCAGCCCCGAATCCACCATCCTGGGCCTGCGCCTTCACCAACCAGTCCAGCCCGCGCTTCTCGGCCTGCAATACTTTGGCCGGAGTGGCGAGGGTGAGTTCGGGATCTACCCCTTCGCCCTCGTATATCGTCTTGAATACACAGCCTTCCACCTGTTCTGGTGGATGGCATGCCAGTAGACCACTGGATTCAACAGCCTGGGTCGATGTGAAGAGCATCATGATGATGCCAGTGGTGCTGGTGACAATGAAGATGAGCGTTTTCATGGATGAATGATCTTTGGCCTGATCCGATCAGGAGTGTTTCAAGCATCCGTACACATGTCGGTGAGGAAGGTTCACGGACCCGGGGGTGATGGTGAAAAGGAAAGCCCCGGCAGCAAAGCTGCCAGGGCTGACCGAGGATGATGGTGTATTGCTCCGGTACTACCGTTCATCCGAAAGGAGGGCATAGAGCCACATCCTATCATTGATCACTCACCACCACAAAAGGTTACCGGCTCCGTGTCCAATGCCCCGGATGCGATCACGCTTCCTGCGCCATTTCCGGCACTTCCCGCGCTGCGAGATAACGCTCGGCATCCAGTGCGGCCATGCAGCCTGTACCCGCTGCCGTTACGGCCTGGCGGTATACATGATCGGCGGCATCACCAGCCACGAATACCCCCGGGATCCTGGTGCGGGTACTGTCAGGCTCATGCTTCAGATAACCGACCGGATCCATGTCCAGCCAGCCTTTGAAGATGGCCGTGTTGGGCGTATGGCCGATGGCGAGGAACAGGCCTGTGACATCCAGTTTGCGCTCCTCACCTGTCGCATTGTTCCTGGTAACAATGCCTTCCACCGCATTCTCACCGAGCACATCGATCACTTCCGTATTGAAAAGGATCTCGATGTTGGGCGTGTTCTTCACCCGATGCTGCATCGCCTTGCTTGCACGGAATTCATCGCGCCTCACAAGCATGTACACTTTCGGGCACAGCTTCGCCAGATAGGAGGCTTCTTCGCAGGCACTATCACCAGCGCCGACCAGGGCCACGGATTGCCCCCGATAGAAGAATCCGTCGCACACCGCGCAGGCCGTTACACCTCCACCGATGTCACGCAGGCGGATCTCATTAGGCAGACCCAGCCATTTGGCACTGGCCCCCGTGCTTATGATCACGGTATCGGCGTGTACTTCGGTGGTCTCATCCACCCACACCTTATGCACAGGACCGGTTAGATCCACCTTGGTCACCCAGCCGTGGCGGATATCCGTATTGAAACGAAGGGCCTGCTTGCGGAGATCCTCCATCATCTCTGGACCGGTGCGGCCTTCCGGGTAACCAGGGTAGTTCTCCACTTCGGTGGTCTGCGTAAGCTGGCCTCCAGGCAAAGGACCTTCGAACATCAAAGGCTTTAGATCAGCGCGTGCCGCATAGATGGCAGCAGCATATCCGGCGGGACCCGATCCAATGATCAGGCATTTCACATGTTCGATCTCCTGGCTCATGCTTTCCTATTGGGCCTTTTGGCCGCTAAGCGACCACAAAAGTACCCAATGCCGCGGATCCCTCTATGGAATACAGATCACGGTATCCAGAAAGGTGCCGTAGCCGATCCAGACCCCCAACCCCCCTTCTATATTGCTGCTGATATTGGCCGGAGTGCTGAAGACATCACCATTGGTGACCACGTTATTGGCATACGAGTCGAAAAAGCGGTAACCATTGCGATCGATGCTCGCGAATTTCACGGCCACGGTATCGTTCCGCTTGAAGAAACCCGCCACCTCATCCGGTTCATCCTCTGCCTCTGTGTAAGGCGCTCTTCCGCGACCTATGTTGAAGTCGAAGCTCAGACCATTCACATACCGATCTTCAAAGACAGAGAACAAGGGCGCTATGTAGGTGCCATCCTTCATGCGGCCATCCGCACGTTTGTTTAGCCGCTGCGCGAACCACCGGTAGTGATTGCCCAGTGTGTCCGGATCGGAAAGGCGGGCCCATATATATCCCGTGGAATCGTCATTGGGCTGCTGCAAGGCCAGTTGGAACCAGATGGAATCGAGTGGCACGGGATGAGGTATATGTGTAAGCCCGGTGATCGTTCTTCCTTCCACATGCACTTCCAACCGGTAAGATCTTCCATTCTCACCGAGAAGAGTACCGTTCAAGAGTGTCCAAACACAGATGTTCGCATTTGCAAGCAGCGCCGGATCGAAGCCGATGGCCAGGGCCACATCCTCCAGCATATCCTCCGGGATCGTTGAACTGCAGATCTTATCGAGCTGCACCACATTGAACCCATCGTCCACATACACATCCGCGTCTTGTATGAAGCTGCCCGCGATGGAAGCAAGTGAGGTGGGATCGAAGAAGTTCTGGGTGCGGCTCAACATCACAAAAGGTGGCTTGCCCGTTTCGATACTGGCTTCCACCACCACGCGCGGCTCGGTACGCGGCAGATCCACAGTGATCTCCTTCTCACACGCAGTGAGTGCCGTGGCCAGTAAGAGAGGCGATATGGTGCGGATCAGAATTCGAAGTTCCATGTTACAGAAGGAAGGATCGTGAACAAAGAGACCTGTTTGGCCACCACCTCGAATGTGCCTTGGGCTGGATTGCCGGTGTTGCTGAAGTAGATGAAGAACGGGTTGTACCGGTTATATACGTTGTATACGCCGAAGGTCCAGCTGCTCCTCCATCGCTTCTCCACGATCCTCTCCTCGCCCGTTTCGGGATCCTTGATCGTGCGCGTTTTCTTGCCGCGCAGCGTGGCGGCAAGATCCAACCGGTGGTAGGGCGCCATGCGATAGGCATTCCGATCGGTGTACTCGCTCACCAACCGGCCTTCGATGAAGTAACGGTTCACCGGCAGGGTCACCGCCTGCCCGGAGGCATAAACAAAGGTGGAACCGATGTTCCACCGATCGGTTAGATCGTAGGAGATCACCAGGCTCATATCATGCCTGCGGTCCCAGCGGCTCGGGAACTCCCGCCCTTCATTCAGGTCGGGGAATTGCCGCATGGTCTTGCTCCAGGTATAGCCTGCCCATCCATTCAACCGGCCCTGGGACTTTCTCAGGAAGAATTCGGCTCCATAGCTGTAACCCGTGCCATATACCAGCAGCGCATCGTAATTGGTGTTGCCTCCTTCCTGTGGCTGCGCACCCTCGGCATACTCGATCAGGTTATGCATGTCCTTGTAATAGACCTCCACGGATGTTTCCAACACCTTATCGAAAAGATCGCGGAAGTAACCCGCCGCGTATTGCGTACCGATCTGTGGCAGCACATTCTCGCCACTCGGTATCCAGACATCGGTAGGCAGTGCGATGGAACTAAAACTGGCCAGGTGCACATACTGCTGCCCACGGTTGTAGGAGGCCTTCACGCTGCTCCGTCCATCGATCTTGTAGCGTACCGAAAGTCTTGGCTCCAGGGCGTTGTATGATGCGATCACCTCCTGGTTCCCGAACAAAGTGGTGCCAGCTGGACTTCCCTGTTCATCGAATTCGTAACGGCGGAATGGACCTACGTGGTGGAAGGTCGAGAAACGAAGTCCCCCATTGATCCGGATCCGATCGGTAGCATCGAACTCATCCAATATGTACAACGCTCCTTCATGCGCGTGGAGCAACGGCGGATCTTCTATGTTGAAATCCACATCGCCACTGCTCACCGAAACAGTGCTGGTGGTATAGACATGTTTGATGTATTGCCCTCCGTACTTCAGCTGATGGCCCGCACGCGGATAATGCGAAAGATCCATCTTGAGACCATAGTCTTTGATACCGCTGAACAACTCGAACCCGAACTGGTCCTGATCCGCATTGAAGGCGAATGAGTAGTCGCTGAAAGTGGCTGTGGTGTTCATGAAAAGTCTTGGACCGAACACATGGTTCCAGCGGGCGGAAAGTGTGGCATTGCCCCAGGGAATGGTAAAGGCCGGATCACCTGGATTCGTACCGGTGAACGTGAACACGTCCCGGCCGAAATAACCACTCAGGTACACACGGTCCTTATCGCTGATGCGGTAATTCGCCTTGGCGTTGAGGTCATAGAAATAGTAGCCGGAACCGGAGATCTGCGATCCCTTGTTGATGAAAGGCCGCGTAAGCACATCGATGTAGGTGCGCCTGCCGGAAATGATGAATGAACTGCGATCCTTGACGATGGGACCCTCCAGGGTGAGCCGTGATGAGATCAGCCCAATGCCTCCCTGACCATGGAACGCCTTGGAATTCCCTTCCTTCATGGTGATGTCCAACACCGATGATATGCGGCCACCATAATTGGCGGGCATGCCACCTTTTATCAGTTCGATGTTACGCACGGCATCGGCATTGAAAACGCTGAAGAACCCGAACAGATGGCTCGCATTGTACACGGTGGCATCGTCCAGCAGGATCAGGTTCTGGTCCGGGCCGCCTCCACGAACATAGAACCCGCTGTTGCCCTCTCCGTTGTTCTGCACTCCGGGCAGGTATTGGATGGTCTTCAGGATATCAACTTCGCCCAACAAAGCTGGTAGTGTGGTAAGCCGTTGCACATCGAGCTCCACCGTGCCCATTTGCGTGCCCTCGGTGTTGTTCGCGCCGCGTTCGCCGATCACCTCCACCTCCTTTCCCATGATGGCCTTCGGACGTGCTTCTATGTTGAGCACCATGTCGCCCTTTAGGTCCACCACCTGCACTTGCTCCTCATAGCCGATGAAACTCATCACGATGGTGTGGGTGCCTACAGGTAGATTCAGCACATAATAGCCATAAACGTTGGTGGCGGTCCCTTTCATGGTCTCGCGCACATACACATTGGCGCCGATCAACGCTTCGCCACTGGCCGCATCGCGCACATGCCCGCTTATTGAAAGATCTTGTTGCGCATGGGCTTGGAAAAGGGTGAATAAGGCGGTGATGAATGCTGGGATAAGGTTGAAGTGCGGGCGCATTTGAGGGCGCGAAGTTATCGACAGCATGTGCGTAGGGTACACCGATCGTGGATCTCCTTGTTCATAACTCCCAAAACCTTAACAGCGGCGCAGTTGATCAAGGCATGTCACCACCGGATCTTTGCGCCATACCACCGATCCATGAACACCTTCATCAAGAAACACAACGCCGGCCTGCTCACCTTCGGCATTTACATGCTCCTGGTGATCTTCGCACTCATGGTCACCTTCGGGGGTCTGTAACACGGACAGGGAACACCTGTTGTACAGAAACTGTTCTGGCGTCCGTACTTCGCCAATGACAAAGGCCCCCAACTTTCGCTGGAGGCTTGTCCCTGTTGTCGTCGGGGTGACTGGATCCAACCAGCGACCATCCCGCCCCAAGGCGGGATGCGTTACCGAGCTGCGCTGATCAAGGCTTCGATCCGTGATCTTTTCTTCCAACCTTTGACCTCAAGTTCTCGGCGATAAGCGGTCGCCTTGTCGGGATATTCTTCGGTATACATGACCCTCCAGTCGTTGGCCCGGCCTGTCCAATGCTTCTTGTCGCTCAAGTGTTTCCGCAGCCGCTCCTCAATGGCTTCTGAAGTATGGCCGATGTAATACCGGTCCAAAATGGATGAGTAGAGGATGTAGAAGAGGGCCATGGGTCAAATAGAAATAGGCGGCTAACGGGCCGCCTATAACTTCAGTCGGGGTGACTGGATTCGAACCAGCGACCACTTGCACCCCATGCAAGTGCGCTACCGGGCTGCGCTACACCCCGAAATTCCTTGTCCCGCATTTGGTTGCGACCATCCCGCCCATCAGGCGGGATGCGCTACCGGGCTGCGCTACACCCCGAAATTCCTTGTCCCGCATTTGGTTGCGACCATCCCGCCCATCAGGCGGGATGCATTACCGGGCTGCGCTACACCCCCGAATGGGCCGCGAATTTAGGAGATCCGCTCGAAATCCTCATTTTTCCAGCAAGACCGCTACGATCAGGAATAAGGTGAGCAAGATCAACGTGATCATCGCCAGGAGGATGCCGGGACTATCAGAACTGCGCTTCGCAAAGGGATCCAGCCGTTGATTCCGGACCAGATCCGAGAAGAGCCAGAGCACGAACAGGATGTTCGCTACGGCAACCATGATCGCTACCGTGGTGATGGGATCTAGCTGGTGCAAGGGCGGCAGCAATGGGCGCGAAAATACCATGTGTCCTGTTAAAGTTCCCACTCATCATCAGCATCCACGGGGCCTACACTGGCATCAGCGGACTCAACCATCTACATTTGGCGGCACCTGCAAGCATCCGTCCATGTCTTTTTCCAAGTTCGCCATTCCACTGGCACTGTCCTTCATATCCACCGCCTGCTCCGTGGAGCCATCTGTGGATCATGAGGATCCACCCATAAAGTCTTCGTACATCATGGATACGCACAGCCATGCCCGGCCCCAGGAGGCCGTGATCACGCACCTGCATCTGGATCTGGAGGTGGATCCAGCGGAACGGAAACTTTCTGGTGTGGCCGGTTATGATCTAGAAGGCCCTGGCGATATGATCATCTTCGATACGGATGATCTGGTGATCGAGAAGGTAACGGACGACAAAGGCGCTGAACTACCGTTCCAACTAGGTGACAGTTCCTTGCTTGGCCAGCCGTTGCAAGTGGAATTGGTGAATGGAACGCGAAAAGTGAACATCCATTACAGCACCACACACGGATCAAAGGCGTTGCAATGGCTGGGTCCGCAACAGACATTGGGCAAACAGCATCCATTCCTATTCACCCAGGGACAGGCGATCCTAACCCGCACGTGGATCCCCATCCAGGATAGCCCGGGAATACGTATTACCTATACGGCACGCGTGAGAACATCGCCGGAACTGATGGCCGTGATGAGCGCCTCCAACCCCACCTCACGATCCGGCGATGGCACTTATGAATTCCGCATGGACCAGCCGATCCCCGCGTACCTGATCGCGCTTGCCGTTGGGGATCTGGAGTTCCTGCCGATCGGTCCACGCACCGGAGTCTATGCCGAACCGGCCATGGTGCAAAAGGCCGCTTACGAATTCGCCGATATGGAGCGCATGCTCGAGGCGGCGGAGCGGCTGTACGGCCCCTATCGTTGGGAGCGGTACGATGTGATCGTGCTTCCACCCAGCTTCCCCTTTGGCGGCATGGAAAATCCGCGGCTCACCTTTGCCACTCCCACGATCATTGCGGGGGATCGTTCACTCACATCACTGATCGCTCACGAATTGGCCCACAGCTGGAGCGGCAACTTAGTGACCAACGCCACATGGGATGATTTCTGGCTGAACGAGGGCTTCACGGTGTACTTTGAGAACCGGATCTTCGAGGAGATCTATGGCAAGGAACGCGCGAACATGAACCGGCTGCTCGGGCATCAGGATGTATTGGGTACGATCGAAAAGATCTCCAAGGGAGAACATCCGCAGGATACCCACCTCAGGCTGGAACTCGAAGGGCGTGATCCGGATGAAGGAATGACCGATATAGCCTATGAGAAAGGCAATGCGTTCCTGCGTGTGATCGAAGAAAAGGTCGGGCGGGAGAAGTTCGATCGATTCTTGCGCGAATATTTTGATGAGCATGCGTTCCAAAGCATGACCACGGATCGATTTCTCACCTATCTCGATGAACGTTTGCTGAAGCCTGAAGGGGTGGAAATGAATGTGGCCGAATGGGTGGATGGTCCTGGAATGCCTGCCAACGCGGTGGTTCCACAAAGCGATGCCTTCACCCTTGTGGAGGCCGAGGTGGAGCGGTGGAGGTCAGGAACAAAGGCATCGGCATTGGGAACAGAGCACTGGAACACCTTTCAATGGATGCACTTCCTGCGCCATCTGCCGGAGCGTATCGAGGAGAAACGGATGAAGGAACTGGATGATGCTTTCCACTTCTCAAGCAGTGGCAATTCCGAGATCCTTGCCGCATGGCTTGAAGTGGTGGTGCGTAATGATCATGATCCGGCCTTCGATGTATTGGAGCAGTTCCTGGTGAATGTCGGCCGGCGCAAATTCCTGGTGCCGCTATACACCGAATTGATCAAGACCGAGAAAGGCAAGATCATGGCGCAGAAGATCTACCAACAGGCACGGCCCAATTATCATGCGGTAAGCGTGCGCACGATCGATGATCTGTTGAAATGGAAGGAGCAGGGCGAGCCGGTGAATTTTTAGTGCTTAGAAGCTTGGTAATAAGAAGCCCCGGCGAAAGACCGGGGCTTCTTATTACTGGTAAAGATTCAACGGGCGATGATGATACGCTTCATGGCTGAATTGCCGGCGGAGTCCCGGACCATAAGTGTGTAACTGCCTTCCGCCAGCTTGGACATATCCAGCGATCGGACCCCAGCGCTTTCGGTGAAATTTTCAGTATGCATCAGCCGGCCCAGAGCATCATGCACTTCGGCAAAATGACCATGGCCACTCAGGGGCAATTCCAGCCAGAGTTGCCCGGTGGATGGAACCGGATAGACCTGCACTGGCAACTCCATGCTGTTCTCTGCCACGTTCACCATACAGCTGGCTGGCTGGATGTTGCCGCCCGCAGGGAATGCACTGACAAAGTTCTGCATGCTATTGATCGGCCAGATGTCATTGTTGATCATCACATTATCAGGTCCGATCAACACATAGGTGGGATACTACGCTACACCGAAGACATCATCCACAGCAGGTCCACCTCCCTGATTGCTCACAGCCGGACTATGTGCCGAGGAGCCGCCATACTGCTGCTCATAGGCAATGACCTCGGCGTTATTGTCCTGACCATTGTTGATGGACATGACGAACAGATCATGCTGATTGCAACCATATGTCTCATGGAGCTGGTTGAAGATCGGTTGGGTCTGCTGGCATGGAGGACAGGCAGCGAAGAAGAAATCCAACACCACATACTTGCCGGATCCAGTGATGTCGTACAGCGAGTGTGAGTTACCGTCTGTATCGGTAACTGTGAAATTGGCAACGGTGGATCCATTGGGATAACCATTGGCTTGGGCCATTGCCAATGTGGCCATTGACAGGCACACAGGTACGAGTAGTTTTCTTTTCATAGCGTTGGGAATGTGTTCGTCGAATATAGTTCCTTTTCAAATTGGCACCAGAAGATCCCCCCATGATCCAGCCACCTCCATGTTCAAGTCCCCGCTGTTCGCAAAAAGGTATTACATCAACTTATTCAATAGCATCCGGTCCATCTTGTGCGAACCCTTGAATCTATGCACTCTAACATGGACCTCTGCGGATAACAGGCGTTGCTCCATCGCCTTCAGATCGGCGTCCTTCAGGTACTGGTCCTGATCGCCCATCACCAGATCAACGGTGAGTTCTTTCCATCGCAGAAGCGTTCGCTGATCGAGTTCCGGTGGAACTCCTCCTGCCCAGAACACCAACCGATCCAGCCTCGTGTTCCCCTTGATGGCCCACCGCGCCACGGTGGCCACACCCTGGGAGAAACCCAAGGCATTGATCGAGACACCGGGGGAAGCCTGTCGCTTCAATACCGCCACCAACTGATCGAGGTACGCGACATGATCCTCGATCTCATGCAGCCGGTCTTCGCGTGTCATCCACGTAGCACCCACCTTGCTATGCTCGGGATCCAGATAGAAGCGGTTGAGGCCTTCGGGCGCTACCACACACAGCTCCTCTCCCACCTCTTCAAAATTGTTCAAGAAGAAGCGCGCGAGCTGGCCGTAACCATGTACCACGATCCAGAATGCCGTCGCGGTGCTGATGTCGCCCAGCACATGGTAGCGGGCGGTGCGTTGTACTCGGAGGTGATGTTCTTGCATGAATGTTCTTTCCTTCGTTCTTCTAGGCGCAAGAGTGCCCAATACTACCTTAAAGCTTCAATATCCAACTACGTATGGATCCATTTGATAGCACATCCGTATGAAGAAAGACCAATGTACCGAGCACTATGGGCGAGGTACCAGCCCGTATGCCATCAAGAACGGCCCGGAACGGCTGTTTCACGCACCGTCCTCATTACCAATGTCACTTGCGCACCAGATCCTCTTTGTGATCGTTGCCGATAAGGCGAGGACCCGGCGCCACTCCGATATCCATGGACATCCATTTCACATTGCCATGACCGAATATGCCCGAGCTTTGTGGCATGGAGCGTGGGACACAGATCATAAGCAAATTCCGAATGGCGGCACGGGCCGAAGGCATCAGCTTCCTGCTGCTGCTATTCATCGCCATGCCTCTGAAGTACATGATGGACATGCCCATGGCGGTGAAGGTGGTGGGTTGGTCGCATGGCATCTTCTTCATCTGGTACTGGATCGCCGCTGTGCCTCTCTTCACCAAACTTAACTGGCCGGTGGACCGGGTGATCGGTCTTGGCCTTGCTTCCATTCTACCCTTCGGCACTTTCATCATGGAGCGGAAGTGGCTTGCCCTTCCAGCGGAGCTGGAGGCCGCGAAGTAGTTCATGTGGATCGTTGCACGATCTTCCCGGCTGCTGGGGAAGTGTGTACACGAGCCTCCGTTGCTTGTTATACCTGATCGATCGCTGAAGCAAGCGGGCCGCATGGTCCCTCCATTTTATTGACCGTTATCATGTACACTCGGCCTGATCTATGCATAGCTTGGGTTCACATTCCTCAAATTTCACTCACAACAAAAACCCCCATCGATCATGAAGAACGGATATTATGACCGTGACGAGCACCATGAAATGGAGCACGGATCACGCTTCGGCCTGCTGGGTTTCTTCAGCGGCATGGCCGTAGGAGCCGCATTGGGCGTACTATTCGCACCCAAATCCGGACGGGAGACCCGCGAGGACATCGCGGAGGCCGGCGAACGCAGTCGAGAAAAGTTGAACGACCTGATCGAGAATGGGCGGCATGAGTGGAGCCGCCTGCGGGGAAAGGCAGTGGATCTGGCGACCATGACACGTGATGAGGTGAATGATTTCATCCATTTCCTTTTCAGTGAAGGCCAGGACCTGCGCAGCCGGGTAAAGAATGAAGTACGCGACGGAATGGGCACTGCCAAGAGCAGGACCGAACAAATGGCCGATGATATGCGGCGCGGAGTTTGATCATGAACATTCAAGAACAAGCGATACGATAATGCCGACGACAACGACCGACTACAGCCGCTATACGCGGTACATACGGATCAACGAGGACCGGCCGGACCTGGGAGTGTATATGGATGCCGTTAAAGAAGACGCCATCGCACTCGCGGAAGCCGAGAAGGACCTGGCGATATTAACGGCGAGTGAGAAGGCGGGGGAGATCGCTGGAAAGATCGGTGTGGGCGTAGTGGGCGTTGTCATCGGCATGTTCGTGCTCGGCCTGCTGAGCGTGGCCCTGGGCATTGCCTTCGGCAACTGGTTCAATGATATGGCCCTGGGCTTCGTGGCCGCGGCCGGGGTATATGTGCTGCTGGGCGTCATTTTCATGGTGATCTGGAACAGCACGCTGAAGGACAAGGTGACACTATCCATTATAAATGCCATCCATGAAAAAGTCTGAACGGTTCCAGGATATGGACCAGGTGCGCACTGAAAAAGCACGCCTGCGGGCCGCACGTGAAGGTTATCGCCACAACCTCCAGGAACACTGGACCGTACTGGGTGAAAAGGATTTCCGCCGAGGATTGGCAGGCGATGTGTTCGATGAGATGATCTCCAATTGGAGGCCGGTGAAAGCGGCGATGGCCTTCCTGGACGACAAGCCACAGGCATTGGCGAACATCGCTGGTTCATTGCTCGGTGCCAAGAAACAGACCCCATGGGGCCGCGCGATCACCTGGGGACTCACAGCGGCAACACCCTATCTGACCGAAAAGATCGGTGGCAACAAGAGTGCGAACACCCTTCTCAGTGAATTACGGATCTCCGTGGATCGTATCAGGAATTACATGAAGCAACGCCGTATGGCGCATTCAAACGGCCACCACGCCCCGCATGACGGGGTGCATGACGGTTTGCACGGCTAGCCGGTTCAACATCCATGTCCACCGCCGACGGTCTACAACGGTACGTCAACATACTGCTTGCGGTGATCCTTACGATCACCGCACTTTATTTCGGGAAAGGGCTCTTCCTAATGCTCTTGGTGAGCGGGCTCCTCTCGTTCCTGGTCCTTCCCATCGCAAAACACATGGAAGGGCTGGGGTCGCCACGGTGGGTGGGATCCACATTCGCTACGCTTGTCGTGGTCTTCACCGTGCTGGCCTTCTTCTTTTTCCTGGGTTGGCAGTTCAAGCGCTTTGCAATGGAGGTGCCCACATTGCGTGAAACTTTCCGCGAAAAGGGCAGCGGCCTCCTTCTCTGGCTGGAGGAAAGAACGCATATAGACAGGCGCGAGCAGGTGCAGTGGTTCAATGAGCGGATCTCGGAAGTGGCGGATTCCGGCGGCGAAATGGCCGTTAGGCTTTTCCGTAGTACCGGTTCGGCCCTGGCAAGTGTATTGCCCATTCCGATCTTCATCTTCCTTACCCTGCTGCTTCGCGATAAGTTCCGCACCTTCTTCCAGCTGCTGGGCACCACCGGAGAAGGCGCCGTGCTGGACATCATGCTGAAGATATCCGAACTGAGCCGGCGCTATCTGCGGGGCGTGCTGATCGTGATCCTCATCCTGGGTGTGCTCAATTCCATCGGTTTCCTGCTCATCGATCTGCGCTATGCCGTGCTGCTTGGATTCGCGATCGCATTCCTCAACGTGATCCCTTACATAGGAGTGCTGATCGGAAGCCTGTTGCCGGTGATCATAGCACTGATCACCAAGGATTCAGTGATCTACGCCGTGATGGCATTGGGCATCTGCGTCCTCACCCAATTCCTGGAGAACAATTTCATAACACCATATGTGGTGGGCTCCAGTGTAAGTCTTAATCCACTGGCCAGTTTGGTCGCGTTGTTGGCGGCAGGCATGCTTTGGGGGGTGGTGGGCATGATCCTGGCCATCCCACTGACCGGCATGGTGAAGATCATTTGCGATTCGATCCCTTCCATGAAGCCTTTCGGTTATATCCTAGGTGAGGAGCGCAACTATGATGGGCCGGGGCTGGAGCGCAGGCGGTTCTTCAAACGGCGTCAAACACCACCTACGGATGCCTGATCCTTGAAGATCGCCGTGCGGCAGCTACCATCCTCCCCCACCCATCCTCGGTACATGCCGCTGCAGTTGAAGTCCAGCACTATGCCACCGTCCTTGTCCACGCCAATGATGCCGCCATCACCATCCAACGGCGGCAATTTCTCGTGCACCACCACGCGCATGGCCTCGCTAAGACTGAGCCCTTTATAGGACATAAGTGCATGCACATCATGCGCGGCCACCGCCTTGATGAAACTTTCACCATGGCCCGTGCAACTGATCGCGCAGGACAAATTGTTCGCATAGGTGCCCGCACCAATGATCGGACTATCCCCTATGCGCTGCCATTTCTTATTCGTCATGCCGCCGGTGCTGGTCGCGGCCGCCAGATCTCCTCGCGCATCACGGGCCACGGCTCCCACGGTACCGTATTTATGATCCCCCCCGTGGTCCAATGCATAGCCGTCGGATCCACGCGTCTTCCGCCACTGTTCATAGCGGAACTCGTCGAAGAAGTATTGATCGTCCTCCAACTCGATCTTCTGCTTGTGCGCGAACTCGAAGGCGCCGGGGCCGCTGATCAAAACATGTCCGCATTTGTCCATCACCCGCTTAGCCAGGGTAATGGGGTTGCGTACATTCTGTACGGAGGCCACGGCTCCCGCCCGGAGGGTGCGGCCGCACATGAGACTGGCGTCCATCTCATGCTGGCCGTCCGCATTGAAGACCGAGCCTTTTCCAGCGTTGAACAAGGGTGAATCCTCCAGCATGCGTACCGCCATCTCCACCGCATCCAAGGCGGAACCGCCTGTTGCCAGCACCGCGTGCCCGCGCATGAGCGCATTTTCAAGAGCTTCGCTATAGGCTTTTTCGCGAGAGGCCGTCATCTGCGCCCTGTCTATTATGCCGGCACCACCATGAACGGCAAGCGCTATCCTGTTCATTCCACCAATGGCCTACGTTTCTTTTCGGCCCGGTGAAAGTATGGAACCGCCCATCCTACAAGCGCTCCGAAAGCATAACCTGTCAACACATCGGTGGGGAAATGGCGGCCCGATCGCACCCGGTAGTATCCTACTGCCGCCGGTAACGTTGCCGCGGCCACCCAGGTCACCGTTTTCAGGGCGGTGCTGGCATCGGAACGCTGCACCAGGTTGGCGCAGGAAAAGCCCACCGCCGCCGCGGTGGCGGTATGGCCGCTCCAGAAACTCACCATGCCATCGGTGAGCGGCCTTTCGCCCAACGATACCTCGGGCTGGTAGAGATAGGGCCGGGTCCGGGCCACGGCATGCTTTACCAATATGGTGACCCCGGTGGTGATCAGGCCGGTCTCCATGATGATGGCACCGGGGAGAAATGGATCCTGCCCATGCTGGTTCAAAGTGGCCATGGTCATGGAAGCGGCGAAGGTGAGACCCAGTAACACATCGGAGGTGGTGTGGGCGGCTATGCTCCAATTGCCCAACGTACCCTGATCGATGCCTGGCACGCGTGATGGGTCATGGATGAAGAGAGGATCCACCGGTCTCTCAAGAACAATGTACCGGCCCGCGGCCATCGTTGCCACACCTCCGCCAACAAAGCCGATCTCCCTCGCCGGCCGCAGCTCATGATCGGTTTGAGCCTCACAAGGGAGTTGAAGTGTAAGGGTGAAAAAAAATAGAACGGCCCTGGTGATCATGCCAGG